>JAZRUD010000468.1:0-1595 GCA_045652385.1 Clostridia bacterium | reverse complement strand
CAGGGCGTCCACCTGGGTGAGCTTGACGATCCAGTGGACGGCGGTCTTGAGATTGCTGAGATACAGGCTGGACACTTGGAGCTCCGGCGGATCGGTAGGCGCAAAACGGCTTCGGATCCGCAGGGCCATGTATCGTACGGCGCTGGACGGGCTGTCCGAAAGGGCTTCTGTGCCAAGGTATACGTTTTGCCTGCCTGCCTCGTCCAGCAGCGGCAGCATGTCCTCAAGGCGCCGGAGCACCAGCACCTCCATGGCCTCGTCCGGGTCGGCCAAGAGGCCCAGCAGCCGATCCACCAGCGCCGCCAGCCGGTCCTTCTCGAGAATGTCCAACGGCACGTGGGCCAGGCTGTCCACCAGGGCGAACTGAGCGGAGCCCTTCGCCTCTTCGAGCCGCTTCAGGAAGGGCTCAAGGTAGTGGACGCGCATGTCCTTCTCACAGTTCGCGAACAGGCTAGACGCGATGATCTTCAGGGAGTTGGAGATGCGGATGGCGTGCTTCGCGGCGATCCTGCGGTCGGGATGGAGGCACATGTCCATGTACCGCTCCCACAGCTCCACGGACTCCGTCAGCAGGGCCGCTGTGGCGGGCACCGCCGCTTTCTGGGGCGCAGACAGGGGCAGCTCCTTGCGGTAATTGGGACCGCTGTTGGCTAAAATGGCGCCCATGATCCGGGCAGCCTGCCGCCGCACGTCCCCCTGATGGTGCATGAGGAGCTCGTAGAGAAGGCCAAGCATCCGCCGCTTGTTGGCGCCCGTCATATAGGTGCTGAACTCCTCGAAGATGCGCAGGTACGTCCGTATCCTGTGCAGATTCTTCTCGCCCCGGGCCCGCTCCAGCAGCTGACCGAAGCTCACGTCCTTCCCCAGGTTGAACATCAGCCGGATATTGTTTTCGATGGTCTGTCCTGAGAGGGCGTCGAGGCACTCCCGCTGTCCCAGCAAAGTGGGATCGGGACGATTCGCCGGCCCCATGCGCTCCGCCAAAGGACCCGGGCGGACGCCGCAGCTCATGAGCAGGGTCTCGAAATCCTTGAGCTTCAGGTACACCCGCTTATACCGCCGCTGTTTCTCAGGGGTCATGTTGTAGAGCTTGGAGAAGATGATGTCATAGCTCTCCGCCAGGGTATAGATGCGCACCGCCTCCCGGCCGTTCTCCCGGATGCCCCGCACGCGAAAATCCGCGTAGATGAGGAGCAGGGATTCCAGCGTCAGGTTTTCAAACTCCAGGTCCCAGGTGGAATGGTTGGCGGAGATATGGGCGATCTTCGGGAGGCCCATGCGGTTGAGCCATTCATATGTGTAATAGTAATGGAGATACGGGATCCGGGCGGCGTCGGTGCCGCGGCAGCCGAACTTGCCGATATCGTGGCACAGGGAAGCCGCGCTGACCATGGCGAGGTCCACCGGCAGGCCCGCCTTCCTGGCCTGACGGCCCATGTGCAGGGCCATATAGTGGACGCCGATGGTGTGGGAGGCCGGGTCGAAAGGCATGATCTCCCGTCCGAGGCGCATCAGCTCCTCGAATCGGGACTCAGCGACCGCTTTCTGACAGGCGGGGTACTCATCCGGGATCAGGCTGTCTTCGAGCTCCTCCG
>JAZRUD010000467.1:0-2553 GCA_045652385.1 Clostridia bacterium | reverse complement strand
TATATGCGCCCCTGGCGCCGGAGCTATATATATATCTTTGTCCTTGTCCTTGTCTTTGTCTTTGTCTTTGTCTTTGTCTTGGCCATTTTTGCCATGCTTTGCCATCTTTTGCCATCGGGCGTCAGCCCCCCGCCTTCCCGCTTCCCGGCGGGCCTCCACCATGCTGTCGTAGGCCTCCGCTTCCCGGTCGATATGCTGCCGGGCCACGGTCCACAGTACCCCCTCTTTCCCCTTCAGGGGGAGCTCCGTGCCGTCCAGGGCGTAGCGGAGCATGGCCCGAAAGAGCCGCCCCAGGGCCCCGTCGCTCAGCGGTGCCGCGACCTCCAGAAAGTCCGTGAAAATCTTCAGGTATTTCATGTCCTGCTCCTCCTTGCCCTTATGGTACAGCAGAAGGGGGCCCTGTGCCTCCGATAATTCGTTCATACTCACACCTCATCCACCGCAAGCGGTCCCCTCTTCCCTGCAAAGCTGCGCTTTGCTTGGGGGAAGGCTTGTCAACGGTCCAAAAGCCTTCCCCTGCCGAGCTTGCGAGGCGAAGAGGGGACTGAGCGCCCGGAAAAAGCCGCTGTGCGGCTTTTTTTAGCGAATGTCGGGCGAAGCCCAAGGATAAGGGGGACCGCCGCAGGTGGTGGATGAGGTGTTTTCTTGATGGGCGAAGCGAATGGCCCGCCCCGTCTTCGAAAAAAAGTTTAAAATACCCCTTGACATATGATACTATGCGTAGTATAGTATCACACGAAGGGAGGCATGGAGCCTATGGATGTACAGATGAAGCGCGGTTTGCTGGACGTGTGCGTCCTGGCCGCCATCCAGAGCGAGGATTCCTACGGGTATCAGATCATCAAGGACATCAAGCCCTATGTGGACGTGTCTGAGAGCACCCTGTACCCGATCCTGCGGCGGCTGGAGGAGGGGCGGCTGCTGACGGTCCGCTCCGTGGAGCACAACGGACGGCTGCGAAAGTATTACCATATCACCGACGCCGGCAGGGGCCGGATCGAAGATTTCAAGCGGGACTGGCACGAGATGGAGTCCATCTACCGGTTCATCACAAAGGAGAAATGAGTATGAGCAGAGACGCATTTATCGGGGAGCTGCGCCACCGGATGGCGGGCCTTCCCCAGGACACCGTGGAGCGCACGGTGGAGTATTACAGCGAACTGATCGCCGATTCCATGGAGGACGGGATCAGCGAGGCGGAGGCCGTGGCGCGCCTGGGCTCCCTGGACGAGATCGTGGCGAACGTGGTCAAGGAGACCCCCCTCACCCAGATCGTCCAGACCCGGGTCCAGGAGAGCAAGAAGAAGGGCGGCTCCGGCTGGATTATCGCCCTGCTGATCCTGGGCGCGCCGGTGTGGCTGCCGCTGCTCATCGCGGTGTGCGCGGTGCTGTTCGCCCTGTTCATCGCCCTGTGGGCGGTGGTCATCAGCCTGTGGGCGGCGGTGCTGGGCGTGATCGTGGCCGGCTTCGTGGCCGCGGCGGCGGGCGTCTTCGAGCTCGTGCGGCTCCACGTGCCCCAGGGGCTGGTGCTGCTGGGCGGCGGCCTGGTCTGTCTGGGCCTGTGCGCGCTGCTGTTCCTGCTGCTCAAGCTCCTCACCGTGGGCACGGTGAAGCTGTGCAAATGGATCTGGACCGGTATCAAATCTTTATTCGTGGGAAAGAAGGGAAAAGCACAATGAAACGGACTGCTATCGCTATTTTGATCGCTGTGATCGTGGTGGCCATCGGCGGCGCGCTGGTCTTCGCGGGCCTGAGCGCCGTACACTTCAAGTTCAGGGACCTGGACACCGCCAAGTACGTGACCAACACCTACGACCTGGGCGAAGGGTTCACCCGGGTGGAGATGGATCTGGACACGGCGAACGTGACGCTGGAGCCCGCCGCCGACGGCAAGTGCCGGGTGGTCTGCGTGGAGCAGGAGAAGCACCTTCACACCGTCGCCGTCAAGGGCGGCGCGCTGATCGTCAGGGCGGCTGAGGGCCGGCCGTGGAGCATCCTGGACGTGGGCATCCACACCAAGTCGCCCAGCGTCACCGTGTATCTGCCCGCGGCGGACTACGAATCCCTGAAGGTGGAGGCGGACACGGGGCGGGTGGTCCTTTCCCCCGGCCTGGCCTTCAGGACGGTGGACGTGGACGCGGACACCGGCAGCGTGGAGGCGGACGGCGTGGACGTGAAGACGCTGAAGATCAGCAACGACACGGGCCGGATCAAGGTCGCCAACATGACGCCTGAGACCGCCGAGCTGGAGGTGGAAACGGGGTCCCTGGAGGTGATCGACGTGGTCTGCGCCGGGGATCTGCGCTGCGAGAGCACCACGGGCTCCATCCGGCTCACGGACGCGGACGGGGCGAACATCTACCTGAGGGCGGAAACGGGCAGCATCTCCGGTACCATCCGCACGGAGAAGGTGTTCTACGCCAGGTCCTCCACCGGGTCGGTCAAGGTGCCCGAAGGCGCCGCCGGCGGCCGCTGCGAAGCGGAGACCTCCACCGGTTCCATCCGTCTGAGCCTCAGCGGGAAGTAAACCAAGAGCAAAAAGGGACGAAAAAA
>JAZRUD010000466.1:0-2049 GCA_045652385.1 Clostridia bacterium | reverse complement strand
CGGCTCCAGATCGGGGAAGGTGAGATAGTTGGCGGCGATATGGCCCAGGATGTGATGGGTGTTGACGAGGGGCTTCCCTGTGGCGAAAGCCAGGCCCTTGGCGTAGCTCACGCCCACCAGCAGCGCGCCGACGAGGCCCGGGCCGCCGGTGACGGCCACGGCGTCGATATCGGAAAGGGTCAGGCCCGCGTCCGCCAGGGCGCTCTCCACCACGGGACCCACCTGGTCCACGTGGTTGCGGCTGGCCAGGTCCGGCACCACGCCGCCGAACTTCCGGTGGATGGGGATCTGGGTGTAAACGGCGTTGCTGAGCACCTGCCGCCCGTTCTTCACCACGGCGGCGGCGGTCTCGTCGCAGGACGTCTCTATGGAAAGGACGGTGGCCTCCCCCTTCTTCTGCAGGTCGGCCAGCCGTTCCTGGGCGATCTTATAATAGCTCATCGTAATCGTCGTCTTCCTCTTCCGTCTTCTCTGCGGGCGCGAACTCGATCCTCTTCCGGCTCTCCACCGGGGTATCCAGGGCGGCGTCCCGAAAATCGGCTTCCACGCCCTCGTCGGGCGCGTCCAGGGCCTGCTTCCGTTTCTCCTCCTCTTCGAGGAGCTTACGGCGCTCGGACACGGTCATGTTGGCCCGCCTGTGGACGGCCAACAGGTCCGGCCCCTGGACGGCGGCCAGCTCCTCCGCGGGGGTCATGGGCCGGTTCCGCGGATCGGCCTGGGCCTCCCTGACCCGCTGGCGGCGCCGCAGCAGCACCAGAACGAGCACGCAGACCAGGGCCAGGGCCAGGAAGATCATCAGCATCCGCCCGCCCATGCGCATGACGAGATCGCTGAACAGCTGGGAGGGCAGCATCTGGATCATGCGGGACTCCATGGGCAGGAGCCAGTTCTCACTGTTGGGGAAGACGATTCGATGGAAGGCGGTCCAAAAGCTGTCGAAGTTGATGGCGGCCCAGGTGCCGGCGAAGGCCACCAGCACCAAAAAGATGCCCAGGGCCCAGAAATAGCCCACGCAGACGTTCCTGAGGGCGTCCTTTCCGTCCAGGACCACGCCCAGCAGGATCAGTACCACGGCAAAGAGCATGCCCACGTTCCGGGCGCCCATGAACCACTGCCACAGGTCCCGGACCTCCGCCATATGGACGATCTCGATGTCCAGATCGAACATGCGGACCTGCTGGCCGTTCACGGTGACCAGCACGTCGATGGTCTGGGTCTGGCCGTTCATATAGTTCACCAGCGTCCGGACCGACGCGCCCAGATCCCCCAGCGTCATGCCCATCTCGTCGGCCAGGGAGAGCTTGGTGAACTCCTGTTCGAACCAGGCGGTCTCGGAAGCGGTGAGCTGGACCACCGTGAAGGCGGCCACCAGGATGAGGACCAGGAAACCAAAGGCCAGGAAGGTGATGGCTATGGTCTTGCGCATGCTCAGTCCTCCTTGCCGCCCCGAAGATAGAAGGTGTTGCCGCCGATGAACTCCCGAAGGATACTGGTGGGCGGGATCTCGTCCTCCACCGAGGCGTCCTGGACGTAGTTCAGGAACTTGACGATGTTGCGGACCTGGTCGTAGCAGGGGCTGGTGGGGTCCGCGGACTGTAAGAGGGGGAAGATGTGCCGCTTGAGCACGGCCAGCTCGTAGACCAGGGCAGTGTTGAAGATGGCGTCGGCCCCCTCCTGATAGGGGAAGATCCACCGATGCTCGCCCCGCTGGACGCTGTCCCACATGGTGAGGGTCCTTTCCACGGTGGCGCCCCGGGTGAGATAATCCCGCACCAGCCGCCGAAGGAGCCGCACGTCCGAGGTGGGGATCCGGTTGTGGTCGTCCAGATTCAGGGTGGTCAGGGCGGACACGTAGAGCTTGAACACGTCCCTGGGGTCGATCTCTGGCGTAAGCAGCTGGGGATTCAGGGCGTGGAGACCCTCTATGACCAGGGGCGTGTCGGCGGTCAGGCGGATGATCCGGCCGCCGGGCAGGCTTCTCCCCGTGGAAAAGTCGAAGGTGGGCGGCTCCACGCTTTCACCCCGCAGCAGGGCAGAGAGATCCTCATT
>JAZRUD010000465.1:0-6639 GCA_045652385.1 Clostridia bacterium | reverse complement strand
GTTTTCGGGGTGGTTTTCGCTGTAGGCTTGGGCGTGGCTTTCGCCGTAGGCTTGGGCGTGGCGGTGGCTGCGGCCTTCACGGAATCGGACAGCAGCTTTTTCAAGGTCTCCGGGCCCACCTTGCCGTCCACGGCGAGGCCGTTGCGGCGCTGGAATTCCTCCACCGCCGTCCGGGTCGCTTCCCGGAAGTTCCCCGTCGTCTGGCTGGATTTGGGATACCCGTGCTTGGCCAGCAGCCGCTGGAAGGCCAGCACGTCGTCGCCCCGGTCGCCCTCCTCCAAGGCGTGGGCGGCCACGTCGTCGCCGTTGAGCAGCGTCAGCGTCCCGACGCCCAGATTTCCGTCGGCCACCAGACCGTTGTCCTCCTGGAGCCGCTTCACCGCCTGGGCCGTGAGCTTGCCGTAGACCCCGTCGGGCTTCATGCAGAGGTATCCGAGGTCCAGCAGCCGCTGCTGCCAGGCCAGGATCTGTTCGGACTTGTCCCCGATCTTCAGGGAGTTGGCAACGGGCTCGTCCCCAAAGAGGGTCTCCAGCACGGTGGAATCCACGGACGTGCCGCTGCCCAGCTTGTTCAGCACCCGGAACCGATCCACGGCCAGGGCTGTTTCTTCTCCGTACACGCCGTCCGCCGCGATCATGAGGTATCCCAGCTCGATGAGCCGCTCCTGGATGTTCCTGACCTCCTCGCCCCTGTCTCCGGGGAGCACGGCGTAGAGGGCGGCGTCCTCCTGGTTCAGCTTCAAATAGGTGGCCTCGTCGCAGAGCCCCGTCTCCGGCAGGCCGTTCCGGCGCTGGAACAGGGCCATGGCCGTGGCTACGCCGGCCCCATACACGTCCTCCGGCTGCTCGAAGTCCAGATACTCCAGGCTCATGAGCCGGATTTGGATGTCCAGCACGATGGGCGCGCGCATGCCCGTGCCGATCACGTCCCCGTTCATGGGGTTCAGCGTGGGCGTGGGCGTGGGCACCGGCGTCGGCACAGGCGTAGGTACGGGGGTGGGCACGGGGGTGGGCACCGGCGTCTGCACCGCCGGCCCGGCGGTCATATCCTGGGTCTCGGGGGCGGGCGGCACCTGGACCACGTGCTCGTTTCGGCCCGGGTCCGGCTGCTCCACGGCCACCGCCAGGAAGGACCGATGCAGATACTCCCTGGCGTAGAGGCCGCCGGCCACGATGAGCCCCAGCACCAAAATGACCAGGAGCCAGACCAGCACCACGGTGGTCCGATCCCGTCCTTTCTTCTGCTGCGCCCGCTTTTCCATAGCCGTTCCCTTCCTGTCGTTCTATGCATTTATTGTAGCGAAAACGGGCCCCTTTTTTGTTAACGGCTCGTAAACAAAATGCGGGAAAACTGCAACATCCGGATGAATTTTTTCCGCTTTCCAGAAAAACCTTCCAAAGAAAAAGAGCCCGGTCGTCCGGGCGCTTTGGACCGCTTTGCTTTACTCCGCCGCCAGGCGTTTGAGGCATTCCGCCATGAAGCGGGTGTTGAAGAGCATCTCGGAGAGGAGGATGTTCTCGTTGGCGATATGGCAGAGGTCCGGCCGGTCGGGCCGGGTGACGCCCACGGCCACGGCGTTTGCGAATTCCCTGGCGTAGGTGCCGCCGCCGATGGAGATGGGCCGGGCGGCGCGATCGCCGGAAAGCTCCCCGTACACGTCCATGAGGGTGCTGACCAGTTCCGTGTCCGGGGCGATGTAGTGGCCCCGAGAGTTGGATCGCTCCCTGCAGCTGAAGCCCGCGGCGGTCATGCGCTCGTCGATGGGGCCGGTGAGCTGTTCGAAGGTCATGGAGGCGGGGTAGCGGGTGTCGAAGCCCAGGGTGACGCCGGTTTCGTCGGCCAGGAGGACGGTGGGGGCCAGGGTCAGCCGCCCGGAGGCGTCGGTAAAGTCCACACCCAGGCCTTCGCCGTGGTTGTAGCCGCAGAACAGCCGCGCCAGGGCCGCAAAGGTCTCCCTGTCCGCGGGGGGCACGTCGCTGTCCGCGATAGCCCGAAGGAGCTTCATGAGGGCGTTGTCCGCATGATCCGGCATGGAGGCGTGGCCCTCCTTGCCCTTCAAATGCAGGGCCGGGACCTCGCTGGCCGCTTCGCCGGGGATCACGTTGGCGGCGGTGCCCACTTTAGCCCGGACGGCGCAGGGGTACTTCTTTTCAAAGAACATATGGGAGATGTTCATTTCGCTGTTGACCACGGGATAGGTGGCGTCCGGCGTGAAGGCCAAGGCGGGCTCGCCCTCCACCTCCTTGTACCGCTGCATGCCCGTGGAGCCCCGCTCCTCGTCGCAGCCCAGGAGGATGCGGACCCGGCGTTTCATCTTCGCGCCGCTTTCCTTCAGGGCGTAGAGGGCGTAGAGGGCGGACACCGCCGCGCCCTTGTCGTCCGCCGTGCCCCGGCCGTACATGGCTCCGTCGTGGATCTCGGCGCCGTAGGGGGGATAGGTCCAGCCCGTGCCCTCGGGCACCACGTCCAGGTGGGCCATGACGGCCACGATCTCGTCTCCCTCTCCGTACTCCACCACGCCGCAGCGGGCTTCCACGTCCCATACCTGCTCGAAGCCCAGTTTCCGGGCGATCGCCTGGGCTTTTCTCAGGGCGTTGAACACGTGCTCCCCGTAGGGCATGCCTTCCTTGGGCTCGCCCCGGGACACGGAGGGGATGCGGATCAGCTCCTGCAGATCCTTCACCTGGTTTTCAAAGCTGCTTTCGATGATGTGGCGCATGACAGATCCTCCTGCTGTTTCGATGGGCTTATTCTATCACAGGCGCGCTGATTTCGCTACTTTTTCTTCACCTTTCTTTCCTTGAATCTGGCATTGCGTTGTGATACAATACGTTCTTGTCCGGAGGGAGAGAGATGATCAAAAAAACGTACAAATGGATACGGAGCCTGCTGCCCGACTACAGCTGGGTCTGTTTTCTGTTTTTGGTGGCGGTCCAGATCGTCGTATTCTGCGCCACCCGCATACCCCTGATGTTCATGGACAAGCTGGACCTGTCCCTTCCCCTGGACGACAGGATCCCCTTCCGGCCCGTCTGGATCGTAATCTACGTGCTGGCCTTCGTATCCTGGGCGGTGACATTCTTCCTGCTGTTTCGGCAGCGGAAGGAGCACGTGTACCGGAACAGCGCGGCCTATCTGCTGACGCTGCTGCTGACGGGGACCGTCTTCATGCTGGTGCCGGGGGCCATGGAACGGCCGGAGGTGCCGGGGAAGGACTTCTTCTCCTGGCTCACCCGGTTCGTCTATTTCATGGATCAGCCCAACAATCTCTTCCCCTCCCTGCACGTGATCTGCAGCTACTATTGCTGGCGGGCCATCTGGGACACGGAGGGCATCCCCCTTTGGTATCGGCGGTTCAACTTCCTGTTCCTGCTGCTGGTATGCGCCTCCATCCTGCTGGTGAAGCAGCACGTCTTCGTGGACATCCCTTCGGGGGTGCTGGTGGCGGAGGTCCCGCTGCAGCTGGCCAAGCGCTTCCGCTGGGAACGGCTGGGCTACGCCATCGAAAAGCGTATGGAGGCGAAAAAGACGAGCCGTCCCTGAGGACGCCGGATCGTTTGCGTCGAAGGAGCATCCAACCATAGTGCAAAGCGCGGCCGTCCCTGTTCGTGGCCGCGCTTTCTCGTTGCGCCGGGCCCGAAGTCGTGATACTATGGATGCGACAAATCGGTATTGGGGAGGGAACACGAATGGATATGGGAGAAGACGGAGGCAAGCCGCTGTCCGTTCAGACGGAGCAGCTGGAGGCGTTCCTGGAGCAGACGGGACCAAACGGACGGACCAACCGGGAAAAGATCGAACGGAATCAGCGCGTGATCCGCAGAGTGCCCACGACGGATAAAACGAAAAGCTATGAGGACGCGGATCCGGCGGCAGGCAGCTGTGACGGTATCGTCGTTCGGGACGGGAAGCTGATCGGATTCGGCATCCACATTTTCAACGAGGACATCTACCCCCTGCAGAGCTTTGAGATCTATCTGAGAAACTGCGGCCTGACCGGGCGACTGGACCTTTCCGGCTGTCGGGATCTGCTCTTCGTGGACGTCTATCACAACGAGATCGATTCTATCGACGTGCGCGGAGCGATATCCCTGCAGATCCTGGGCGTCCAGGACAATCAGATCCCGTCCCTGGATGTGAGGGATCTCGTTTCGTGCAAGGGCATCGACGCCGGAAAGAACCTGCTTTCGTCGCTGGATATCAGCAATTGCCGTGAGCTGGTGGAGCTGTACATCAACGACAATCAGTTCCCGGAAATCGATCTGCGCAGCTGCCCGAAACTGAAATATTTCTATTGCCACAACAACCGCATCCGGGAACTGGACACCACCGGCAACCCGCTGCTCCGACATCTGAACGCCACGGGGAACCCCTTGAAGCGCATCCGGTCTCTGGCGCCGCAGCGGGAGGAGTGTCTGCCGCTGGAGTTGGCTGCCGACGGTCCTGGAACGGTCGGCTTGCAATTCAATCCGGTTTACAACGCCCAGTGGAAGGAAACCGGGGAATGGCGGCAGACCTACTACGCGTATCCAATGGAAGGACGCGCCTTTGTCGGCTGGTATGACGATGCAGGCGCTTTGCTGTCGCGGGAAGAAGCCTGGCTTGACACCTATGGCGCGAGCAGGATCCTCTCGGCACGGTTTTCCTGAAGCCCGGGATTTCGGTTCGTGGATCCCGGAAGCCGAAGGAACGGTTTTCGGAAGGGCCAACCATACATACCGCAGGGAGCTTCGGGGAGCCGGGCCTGAAGAAGGGCCAACAACCTGTTGTCAACGGGCTGGCTTTTGTGGTACAATACAAAAAAATGATCGGGAGGTTAGAAACCCATGAAGCAACTGAATCTCACGCCCCACATCGGCTGCGCGCCGGAGGATTTCGCCAAGACCGTGCTCATGCCCGGGGATCCCCTGCGGGCGAAGATGATCGCGGAGACCTACTTCACCGATGCGGAGCTGGTCAACAACATCCGGGGCGTCCAGGGCTACACCGGTTACTACAACGGCAAGCGGGTGTCCGTCATGGCCAGCGGCATGGGCATGCCCGCCATCGGCATCTACTCCTACGAGCTTTATAACTTCTTCGGCGTGGAGAGCATCATCCGCGTGGGCTCCGCCGGCGGCATACACCCCGATCTCAAGCTCTTCGACGTCGTCATCGGCCAGGGCGCCTGCTACAACAGCAACTTCGTGGATCAGTACGCTCTGCCCGGCACCTACTCCGCCATCGCGGATTTCGACCTTTGCCGCAAGGCGGTGGACGAGTGCGAGAAGCGGGGCCTCCGGTACAAGGTGGGGAACCTGCTGTCCTCCGACAACTTCTACAGCGACGCTCAGGATCAGACCGGCTGGGCCAAGATGGGCGTGCTGGCGGCGGAGATGGGGTCCGCGGCCCTCTATATGAACGCAGCCCGGGCGGGCAAGAAGGCCCTGTGCATCTGCACCATCTCGGACCTGATCGCAGGGGGCGAAGCCACCACCCCCGAGCAGCGGCAGAACGCCTTCCACGACATGATCCGCGTGGCCCTGGAGATCGCAGAGTAAAATCGCCGAAAAGGAAGGGAAGAGCCGTTCCCTTTTCTTGCAGCATCCCATATATACCCAGGAGGAGGAAAAAGCTGTGACCTTCCAATGCAAAATGTGCGGCGGTCCCGTCGAGTTCAAGCCTGGCGAAACCGCAGGCGTATGCAGGGACTGCGGAACGAAACAGGACATAGACAAGAGCGCCATCTACGAGCAGGCCGGGATCCTGGCCCAGGCAGATACCGAGGAAAGCCTGGAACAGGCCATGGCCCTCTACCGGTCCATTCACGGATGGGAGGATGCCGACAAACGGTTCATCGCCTGCCGGACCAGGCTGGGCCAGCTGCGGTGGAAGGTGGAGTCCGCCTGGCTCAAGGAGGAGGAGGACCGGTTCGAAGCGAAGGTGAAACGCTGGAAGAAAACAGGGTATGCGCTGCTGATCACGGTGCTGCTGTGCATCGCCGCATTGACCACAGTCACCTTGGTCCGGTTTTACCGATATAATAAAGCGGCGGAGCTGTTCACCGCCGGGGAGTACGAGCGGGCCGCCGCGGCCTTCCAGTCCATGGAGAACTATCAGGATTCCCGGGCTCGGGTGTTCATGTCGGCGGTGGAGCTGTACAAAGCGAAGCGATACGAGGAAGCCCTGCCCTACCTGGTCTGGCTGGACGGCTATATCGACAACGGCTACTACCTGCAAAAGTGCCAGGATCGATTGGCCGGAAAATGACGCGCATGAAACACAACAGCAGCCCGCGGGGGCTGCTGTTTTATTGTCCTGTCTTTTGCTTCTCTCTTTGGTCCTTTTTCTCTTCGCATGAGGAGAAAGGGGACAGAAAGGAGGGTCTCCGTCAATCCCGCCGCCTATTCCCGTTCACCAGCATAAAGAACCGGAGGAAGGAGAGCAGGGAACCGAGGGCCGCCAGCACATAGGTCCAGGCGGCGGCGCTCAGGACCTTCCTGGCGTGGTTGCGGTTTGAATAGTCGATGTACCCGCCCCGATCGAGAAGCTCCAGGCCCCGGCGGCTGGCGTCGAACTCCACGGGCAGGGTGATGAGCTGGAACAGGAACATGGCCCCGTAGAGCGCCAGGCCGATGACGGCCAGGGAATAGAGGTTC
>JAZRUD010000464.1:0-1221 GCA_045652385.1 Clostridia bacterium | reverse complement strand
CCCACCACGCAGGCGCTCTCCTGAAGGCCGAAGCGACCCAATCGCAGGTTCATATGGCCGCCTCTCCATTCATGTCGTCCTGGGGCCGCCCCTGCCCCGTGATATTGCCTCGGAAGAGCAGAGGTTCCCGGGCCACCGTTTTCGGCGCGTAAGGTGAAAGAATGGGCACGCCGAAGGATTTCTGATCGCTGAGCAGGACGAGGGCGGCCATGATCCCGCAGCTCAGGCCCAGAAGCCCTCCCAGGATAGCCAGCAGGCACAGAGCCACCCGATAGCAGGCCACGGCGATCTGCAGATCGTAGTTGGGAATGACGAAGTTGCCCAGGCCCGTCAGCGCCACGATGATGAGGGCCACGGTGGAGACGAAGTTGGCCGATACCGCCGCCTGGCCCAGGATGAGGCCGCCGATGATGCCCACGGTCTGGCCTACGGCCCCCGGCACCCGGACCCCTGCCTCCCGGACCAGCTGGAACACCAGCAGCAGAAAGATCATCTCCGCCCCCATGGGCAAAAACACCAGCCTGCGGGAGGAGACGACCGTGGAGAGGATGTCGCTGGACAGAAGCCCCTGGTGATGGTACGCGAGGGCTAGGAAATAGGCGGGCATGAGCACGGACACCGCCGCCCCGAACAGGCGCACGAACCGCAGGATGGACCCGGCGGGACGGCGCAGATATATATCCTCGGCGGTGAGCAGCAGCCCCGACAGGGTCACCGGCAGGATCAAGGCCTGAGGACTGCCCTCCACCAGGATCACCGCCTTCCCGGCCATGACGGCGGCGGCGGCCCGATCCGGCCGCTCCGTCAGCATGGTCTGGGGCACCGGGGACCAGGGCCGATCCTCGATTTGCTGGCCCAAGGTCCCGGCGGACAGCAGCAGGTCCGTCTTCACCCCGTCGAGGCGTTTCTTCACCTCAAGGAGCAGGGCTTCGCTGCACACGCCGCCCAGATAACACAAGGCCAGCTTTACGTTGTTTTTGCTGCCCATATCCCGAAACTCGCACACGAAGTCCGCCCGCCGGACGATTCGCCGGAGGAGGGTGACGCTGATCCGCAGGTTCTCATGGAAGGCCTCCGCGGGACCGATGACCGTGCTCTCATTTTGGGCCGTGCCCACGCCCCGGCAGGCGTAGCCCCGGGTATCCAGGAGGATCGCTTCCCGCTCCCCCTCCAGCAGCACCGCCGTGCGCCCCTCCAAAATGGCCCCCTCCACCTGAGCCC
>JAZRUD010000463.1:0-6575 GCA_045652385.1 Clostridia bacterium | reverse complement strand
AACCGGATGATCGAAGGCGACGTAGGCTCCGGCAAGACCAGCATCGCCCTATTCGCTCTGTATGCCGCCGCTCGCGACGGCTACCAGGGAGCTTTGCTGGCACCTACGGAAATACTGGCTCGCCAGCACCATGAGACGTTGAAAGCCTTGTTTGGGGACGAATGCGGGCTCCTGTTGGGGAGCGAAAGCGCCCGGGAAAAGCGGGATGCCCTGCAGAAACTGGAGAGTGGGGCGTGGAAGGCCGTCACCGGCACCCATGCTTTGTTCTCCGAGAGCGTTCGCTTCCGACGCCTGGGGGTGGTGATCTGCGACGAGCAGCATCGTTTCGGCGTCGCCCAGCGTTCCGCCATGGAACAGAAGGGAATCCGACCCGACGTGCTGGTCATGAGCGCCACGCCCATCCCCCGAACCCTTGCTTTGATCCTCTACGGGGATTTGGATTTGTCTGTCATCGATCAGCTGCCCGCCGGACGCAAGCCTATCAAGACACATTTGGTCGGTCCCTCCAAACGAAAGGATATGTATCGATACCTGGCCGCGCGAGCGAAGGAGGGGGAACAGAGCTATGTGGTCTGTCCCCTCATTGAGAAAACGGAGGGCTTGGAAGGCCTTTCTGTGGAAGAGGTGTATGACGAGGTGAAGGCGTTGGTAGGGGACGTGCCCCTCGAAAAGCTCCACGGCCGGATGTCGGAAGCGGAAAAGCAGGCCGCCATGGCTAAATTCCATGCCGGCGAAGCGCCGATCCTCATCTCCACCACAGTCATCGAGGTGGGAGTACACGTGCCCCAGGCCGCCCACATGGTCATCGAGGGGGCTGAGCGCTTCGGCTTGTCCGCCATGCATCAGCTCCGAGGCCGGGTAGGTCGTGGGACGCAGCAAGCCCACTGCTATATGGTGGTCTATGAGCAGAAGAAGAGCGCCATGGAACGGCTCCAGGCCATGCTGGACACCAACGACGGGTTCAAGATCGCCGAGCGCGATCTGGAGCTCCGGGGCGCCGGCGACCTCATGGGCATTCGTCAGGCGGGGGAGGAACGGGAGGACGGTTTTTTGAAAGATTGCCCCGTGACCCTTTTAGAAGCTGCATCAGTGGATGCTGCAGAGGTCTACAGCCTGCCTACGCTGGAAAACGAGCAGCTTATGGAAGCGGCCCGATACCGATATCGGCACATGGAAAACATCACCATGAATTAAGGAAAAGGCCGTCCGATTCGGGACGGCCTTTCTCTTGCCATAGTGTATCTGATCACAGCGCCGGTCGAGCAGCCGTGTTGTTGCTTTGCATATGCTTCCATACGCAGGTCGAATCTGTTTCGTTCGTTAGTGCATGTTCTTCTCAGCGTACTCGATCATGCGCTTCACCATCTCGCCGCCGATGCTGCCCGCCTCACGGGAGGTCAGATCGCCGTTGTAACCCTGCTTAAGGTTGATGTTCAGGGAAGAAGCCACCTCGGACTTGAAGTTGCCGAGCTTATCCTGGTTTTCAGGAACCATAGAGCTGTTGCGTGCCATTTACGTTTCACCTCCTTTGCTTTGCTTTTCGCGATTACTGTTCCCCAAAGGCGCGGATTTATTACAGGAAAAAACTGCAATCGCGCCGAAAGGACTGTCCAAATGTAATATTTCAAAGCAAGCTGTTCACATACTGGACAAATATCCGTTTATATGATACAATGCAATGACTATAAATAGGTGGTAGTATGCCATGATGATCGTCAGTGCCTGTTTGGCTGGATTTCCTTGTCGGTATGACGGAAAAACCAAGCCATGCGCTGAAGTGGTCGAGTTGGTTAGAACGGGGAAAGCCATTCCCGTCTGTCCGGAGCAATTGGGCGGTTTGCCTACACCCCGGCCGCCCTGCGAGGTTCGTTCAGGGCGGGTCGTCGACAAAAACGGGACGGATAGAACGGAAAGCTTCCATCAAGGCGCTCAGGCGGTTTTGACCCTGGCGCAGATCTACGGAGCAACGCAAGCGCTGCTTCAGAACAGAAGCCCATCCTGTGGAACGGGGTGGATATACGACGGCACGTTCTCCAAAACGCTGGCAGCGGGAGACGGGATAACGGCCCGGCTGCTGAAGGAGAACGGGATACAGGTAATCGGTATAGACTAACAGGAGGTCCTATGGATAACAACACCATTCTCGTGATCGATGATGACCGGAACATCCTTTCCATCATTGAACTATATTTGAAAAAGGCCGGATTCAACGTGGCGACCTGCGCCACCGGCTATGACGCTCTGGCCACTTTCCGCAGTGTAAAGCCTACGCTGGTGGTGCTGGACGTGATGCTGCCCGGTCGGGATGGATGGTCCATTCTCAACGATATCCGTCAGGAGTCTCCTACGCCGGTCATCATGCTGACGGCCAAGGGCGATACGGGTGAACGGGTCCGGGGCCTGGAGCTGGGGGCGGACGATTATATCGCCAAGCCCTTCGACAGCAATGAGCTCATCGCTCGAATCAAGGCGGTGCTTCGCCGCAGCACGCCGGCCGCCGATCAGGAGAAGGCCATCGTATTGCCGGATCTGTCCATCTCTTTGGAGAACTATTCCGTGATCCTGGACGGCATTCAGCTGGAGATGCCGCCCAAGGAGATCGAGCTTCTATACTTCCTGGCCTCCCATGCAGGGAAAGTGTTCACCCGGGAACAGCTTTTGGAGCAGGTCTGGGGCTTCGACTTCTTTGGCGATTCCCGCACGGTGGATGTGCATGTGAAGCGTATTCGTGAAAAGCTGGGCGAGCGTCAGAGCTGGCAGCTGAAGACCGTTTGGGGCGTGGGATACAAGTTCGAAATTCACGCCTGACGACCTTTCTTCTTCATGGCGACAATCCGCTTCAAATCCATATTCGACCGCATGCTGTTTCTGCAATGTGTGACGGTCCTTTCTCTGTTGCTTGTTTTAGGCTTGGGGATAGGTTACGTTACGCGTATGCAGAGTCTGGGCATGGAGAAGGATATCCTGGTCGAGAAAGGACAGCAGGCGGCGCGCCTATTGGAAAGCGGCGGTTCCTCTCAGGATCTGAAATCCCTCACCGAGGAACGCAAACTCCTCATACAGGTGCTCTATCCCCAGGAGACGGTGTCCGCATACACCGACGATAAGTGGGCGCCCTTAGCGGACTTGCCTGCGGATAAGACCCGGGCGGCGGACGTGCTGCGCCGCAGCAGCAACCTTCCCGAGACCTTGGAGCGATACTTCTCCGGCGCCAAGTTTCCTGTATATACCGTATATGTCCGCATGAGCGAGGGGAGCAGGGAAGGCGTGCTCCTGGTCCACAGCGATATCACCCGCTGGAACACGACCTTTCGCCAGGTGGCGCTGTGGACGCTGGCTATCTGCGTCGTGGCTGCCTTCGTGGTCCTATTCTCCTCGTATTATACGGCAAAGCGGATCATCAACCCCTTCGTGGATATGAACCATATCGTCCAGTGCTACTCCAAGGGCGATTTCTCCCAGCGTATCCCTGTTCAGGGACGGGACGAAGCATCTCAGCTGGGCAAGAGTTTTAACGAGATGGCCGACCAGCTGAAGAACCTGGAGGTCACCCGCCAAAGCTTCGTGGCAAACGTGTCCCACGAACTGCGCTCCCCGCTGACCAGCATGAAGGGTTTTTTGGAAGCCATGATGGACGGGACCATACCGCCCGAGGAGCATGAGAACTATATCGGCATCGTGCTGTCCGAGACCCGCCGCATGACGGCCATGGTCAACGATCTGCTTGACCTGGCCAGGATCGAAAGCGGGATCATCACCGTCAACTATGAGGTGTTCGACATCAACGAGCTCATACGACGCACGCTCATCACCTTCGAGGCGCGGATCTCCGAAAAGCAGATGGAGCTGGATGTACGCTTCTCCACGGAGCAGGCTTACGTGTATGCGGACAGCAATCAGATATCCCAGGTCCTTAGGAATCTGATCGATAACGCCATCAAGTATTCCCCCGAGGGCCGGACGCTGGTGGTATCCACCTACGCCCTGCGCAAGGAGGTCTATGTCACCATTCGCGATACCGGCGTGGGTATCCCGGCGGAGGACGTGCCCCATATCTTTGACCGATTCTACAAGGTGGAGAAGGCCCATACGCCCTCCCCGCAGGTGGGTTCAGGGTTGGGGCTCGCCATCGTGAAGAAGATCATCGAAGCCCACGGTCAGTCCATTACGGTGAAGAGCGCCCGGGGTAAGGGGACTCAGTTCACCTTCACATTGGAAAAAGCCAACACGCTCAAGCGTGTGACAGACGGAGGCAGAAAAAATGGAACCTGAGCAATTTCGTACCAAACAGGATAAAGGCGTGTCCGCGCTCATCTGGTGCTTAGCCATATTATTGTGCGTCACGTTTATCGCGTGCATGGTGGTGGGAGCAGGCTTTTTCCGCATCATGCGGGCGAAATCGGCCCTGGCCCGACCCGGAGAGACCACGCCGTCTCAACGCGACGCCAGCGCTGTTCCGGCCACGCCGATCCCGCCTACGCCGGGGATCGATCCTGCGCCGTCCGGGGAGATCGAAGCTACGCCCATGCCGACTATGGACCCCAGCGCGTTGGAAAACCTTCCCAAGATGGAGCTGGATGTGCAGGGGCCGAACGAGATGCAGGTGTTCGCATCCATCCCCGATGTGGTGGAGGCAGCTTCCGATTCCGTGGTCGGCATCATCCATTACCAGCCGAATCTGCGCACCGGCAAGCTGGAGGAGTACGCAAGCGGTTCCGGCTTCATCGTTTCGGAAAACGGCTACGTGCTGACCAATGCACACGTGGTCAGCGGCGCCGCGGCGGTGGACGTGCTGTTCAGCGACGGGGAGAAGAAGCCCGCTCTGGTGGTGGGCGCCGACGTGACCACGGATATCGCCGTGCTGAAGGTGGAGGGAGAGGGGTATCCTGCCCTGCCCATTGGCGATTCCAGCGCTCTTCGGGTGGGCGAATACGTCATCGCCATCGGCAATCCTCTCAGTGCCTATGAACTGTACGGCACGGTCACCTTCGGCATCATCAGCGCCACAGCGCGAGAAATCAATATCGACGGTTTCGTCAACACCTATCTGCAGACGGATGCCGCTATCAACTTCGGCAACAGCGGCGGTCCCCTCATTAACATGGCCGGCCAGGTCATCGGCATGAACAGCGCCAAGTCCGTCACCGCGGGTTACGACTCCCGGGGCAATGCCATCTCCGCGGAGGGCATAGGCTTTGCCCTGCCCATCCAGAACGTGATCGAGATCGCCAACGTGATCCTGCAGGAAGGCGGCATGGTCCGACCGGGGATCGGTGTGCAGATCCGCACGGTGGACGAGGAAACGGCGGCGGAAAACGGCGTACCCGTGGGCTGCCGCGTTGAGGAGCTCACCGAGGGCGCTCCGGCGGACCAGGCCGGGCTGAAGGTGGGTGACATCATCACCAAGGCCGACGACGTGATCGTGGCCGTCAACGACGACGTGGTGAACTATATCCGCTCCCTGAAGGTGGGCGATGCGGTGGACTTCGTCGTTTACCGGGACGGCGAATATCTGACGATTACGGTGACCGTCGGCGACATGAATAAATTCAGCGATTGACGATGATATCGGATAGAACCATACATATCCTTGAACTCAATAAGATCCAGACCATGCTGCGGGGCTACGCCGTTTCCGACTTAGGTAAGGCTGCGGTGGACGCCCTTTCTCCTGCTGCGTCCCTGCCCGAGGCGGAGCGTCTTTTGCAGGAGACCATGGAAGCGGAGTCGATCTTCTGGCGGCTTGGCCACACACCCATCGACGTGTTCCCCGATATCCGCGGCTCCCTTCGACGCATGAGTGCAGTGCTGGCCCTCTCCATGGGGGAGCTGTTGGGGGCGGAACGGTGTCTCAAAGTCTCTCGCCGTGCCCGGGAAGCAATCCTGGGCGGCAAAGAGCAGGGAGGCGACGGGCTTTTGTGCCTGCTGGCCAATCGGCTCACGGCTCAGCCCGCCATCGAGAACGAGATCGCCCGCTGTATTATCTCTGAGGAGGAGATGGCGGACAACGCTTCGCCGGAGCTGGTCCGCATCCGGCGGCAGATGAAGATCACCACGGAGAAGGTGCGGGACAAGCTCAACAGCATCATTCGCAGCGCCGGAGATCAAAAGTATCTGCAGGACCCCATCATCACCATGCGCAACGGCCGCTACACCATTCCGGTGAAGGCGGAGCATCGGCGGCAGATCCCTGGCCTCATCCACGACCAGAGCGGCACGGGTCAGACCCTGTTTATCGAACCGGCGGCGGTGGTGGAGCTGGGGAACGAGTATAAAAAGCTCCTGCTGGACGAGCAAAAGGAGATAGAGCGTATTTTGGCGGGGTTGACCGCCCTGCTGCAGCCCTTCGCGGACGAGCTATACGACAGCTTGCTGCTGCTGGGACGACTCGATTGCATTTTTGCCAAGGCCGTCCTGGCCAGAGAGTACGGCGGCATCCGGCCCAAGCTCAACGAGGAAGGTCGTCTGAAACTGGTGAACGCCCGCCATCCGCTGATCGACAAGGAAAAGGTGGTGCCCGTCACGCTGTGGCTCGGCGAGGAGTTCGAAACCCTTATCATCACCGGCCCCAACAC
>JAZRUD010000462.1:0-1164 GCA_045652385.1 Clostridia bacterium | reverse complement strand
GGAAAACGCCCTCCACGATATCGTCCACATAGGTGAAATCCCGCTGGCAGTTACCGTAGTTGAAGATTTGGATCGTCTTGCCCGCGACCAGCTTCTGCGTGGCGGAGAAATAGAACATATCCGGCCGCCCCGCGGGTCCGTAGACCGTGAAGAAGCGGAGCCCCGTGGCGGGGATGTCGTAGAGCTTCGAATAGCTGTGGGCCAGCAGCTCGTTGGATTTCTTCGTGGCCGCATAGAGGGACACGGGGTTGTCCACTTTGTCGTCCGTAGAAAACGGCACCTTTTTGTTGCCGCCGTAGACCGAGGAAGAAGAGGCGTAGACCAGGTGTTCCACCGGATTGTGGCGGCAGGCTTCCAGGATGTTGTAGAACCCGATCAGGTTCGATTCGATATATACGTCCGGATGGTCGATGGAGTAGCGCACGCCGGCCTGAGCGGCCAGATGCACCACCACGGCGGGCTTGAATTCCCCAAAGATCCGGTCCACCAATGCCTTGTCGGCGATGGAGCCCCGGATAAAAACATGCTTCACCGGCGAAGCCTTGGCCGCCTGTTCGATCAGCGACAGGCGGTATTCCTTCAGCGCCGGATCGTAGTAATCGTTCATATTGTCCAGGGAGACGATCGTGCCGCCCTGCAGCTCTTTGAGCAGCCGCAGCACCAGGTTGGCGCCGATGAAACCCGGCGACCCGGTGACGAGGATGGCTTTGTTATTTAGGTCGATACGCTCTTTTCCCATGCTGCACCTCTTATTTCGTGATTCCGTGATAGGTTTCCTGCACACGTCGATAGCTTTCCAGATTCCCTATATCATACCGATTGCCCGGCATCTCCATGCTGTGCAGGATGCTGTGTCGGCACATCCAGGCGACCAGGCTTCCCGGCGCATCCGTGCCGCAGCCGTCGGCGATAGCGTCTTTGATGCGGGCAGCATCTTCCCTCTTGTAGAAATAGAACGGCGGCGTACACCAATGGGACTTAGGCCGGGCGGGCTTTTCCTCCATGGAAAGGAGCCGCTCGGAAGCGTCGATTTCAGAGACCCCCGACTTGCGCAGCCGAGCTTCCTCCGGCTCATAATAGCGCATGGTGCAGGAGGTTCCTTTACCGATGGCATAGCGAAGGAAGGTCGTGAGAGAGAAATCCAGCACGTTGTCCCCAGCGATG
>JAZRUD010000461.1:0-3381 GCA_045652385.1 Clostridia bacterium | reverse complement strand
AAGATATTATACGTGAAAGGTTGGCAAAAAAATGAGCAGCGCGCAAACGATGAAGATTTACAGCATCATTTCCCGCATCGAGCAGGTGCTGAACGACAGTCCCAAATACAAGCTGGGCGGCGGCAACAAGAAGATCGTGGAGGTCGAGGAGCTGTTCGACCTGCTGGGCGATCTCAAGGTCACCATCCCGGAGGACATCCGCCGGGCCAGCGGCATCATCGCCGAAGAGAGCAATATCCTGGGAGACGCCAACGAGCAGGCGGACGAGATCGTCAACAAGGCCAAGGCCGATGCGGAGGATCTCATGCAGCAGGCCCAACAGGCGGCGGAGAAGGTCTACAATCAATCCGTTCAGGAGTACGAGGCTTTGGTCTCGGAGGAGTCCGTGTACCGTGAGGCAGTGGAGCGGGCCCAGCAGATCCAGCAGGAGGCCGTCGACAACGCCAATGCCATCACCAACGGCTCCCGTCAGTATGCGGACGATATGCTGGCCGACGTGCAGCGGTATTTGAACGATTACATCAAGATGCTCAACGCCAATCGAGAGGAGCTGAGCGGTCAGGCTGCCCCCGAGTACGAAGAGAAGGACGTGGAGAAGATAGTCTCCGAACAGCGGGCCATGGAGGAGCGGCACGAAGTCACTCCTGCGCCCAGCGCCCCCGCCCGTCCTGTCGTCGAACCGGAGGATGAGGAGGAAGAGGAGGAGTCTGTCCGTCCCGCCCGCAAGGAGCCCAAGAAGGCCCCCAAGCCTGCCTATGACGAAGAGGACGATGACGAGCCCAAGAAACCCCGGAAGAAGGGCTGGTTCAAGCGCATGCTGGAAGGCGACGACGATGAGGATGAATACGAAGACGACGACAACTGGAGCGAGGACGACGAGGACGTGAAGGAAGCGCCCAAGCCCAAGAAAAAGCGTCATAAGCTCTTCGAGATCGTGGATGTGGATGACGATGAAGACGACGAAGACTACGAGGACTGAACGCAGTCTGCGGATCAAATAGCTTGAATACACAGAAAAATGGCGCTTGTACAGCGTCATTTTTTTTGATCGATTTATCCATGCGCTGCCATCCGAAAAAGCGGGATCGGCTGCGATGCGCACCAGTCGTATTATAGGAACATCCCGTGTAAAATGCAGCCCCTTGTCCCGTGTGCTTGGGTATGATATGATGAACGCATCAAAACAGGGAGGACTTTGGCATGGCAATCAACTTTAATTCCAATTCCGTCTGGAACCTGAAGCCCATTTCGGTGGACAGCATCCGCGGCGAGGTGAACGGCCTGCTGGTGGGTGGGGAAGAGCCTATCATGGCCTTCCAGACCATCCGGGACCAGTTGATATTCACGAACAAGCGCATCATCGCCATCGACGTGCAGGGCATCACCGGCAAGCGCAAATCCTATGCCTCCATGCCGTATTCCAAAGTCCAGTTCTTCTCCATTCAGACGGCGGGCTTTCTGGAGCTGATCCCCGATTCCGAACTATTCTTAATGTTTACCAATGGCTTTACGGCGAAATTCGAGTTCAAGGGCAATGTGGACATCGGCCGCATCGGCCGCATGATCTCCGAGTATGTGTTAGAGTAAAATATGGATATCCGAGAATATATCGCTTACGACGATAAAGAGGTACTTCCCTTATATAAAGGCGTAGGCTGGGACGCCTATACGGACCACCCTGGAGTTTTGAAGAAAGGCTTCGAAAGCTCCTTGCTGTGTCTGGCCGCCTATGAAGGAGACCGACTGATCGGTCTGCTCAGGATCGTAGGCGACGGACAGACCATAGTATTGATTCAGGATATTTTGGTGTATCCGGAGTATCAGCATCAGGGCGTGGGGACCTTGCTTATGAAGGCGGCTTTAGAACGGTTCGACCATGTGCGGCAGGTTCAGCTTATCACTGATACCACACCGAAGACAATGGCTTTTTATGAATCTCTGGGATTCAAAGACCTTGAATCTTTGGGTTGCCGAGGATATATGAGAGCATACCGTTCGAATTGAACAGATGAAAAAGCTGCCACGTGAATGCGGCAGCTTTTTTCGTTCTATCCGAATTACTGTTCGTTGAGCATCCTTCGATGGTTCTGCGCAAGTCCGTAGTAGTGCATGGCCTGTTCTGTGCGCTGCTTGAGAGACGATTCCGGCAGGGTCTTGACCACCTTGGCCGGGCTTCCCAACACCACAGAGAAAGGCGGGATCACGGTGTTTTTGGTCACCAGCGCCCCCGCGCCCACCACGGCGCCCTTGCCGACGACGGCGCCGTCCAGAATGATGGCGCCCATGCCGATGAGGGCATAGTCCTCCACCCGACAGGCGTGAAGGATGGCCCCGTGGCCCACGGTCACATAGTCTCCCACCACGGTAGGCAGGCCGCCGTCGAGGCCGGTGCCCCGCCCGGAATCCTCGTGGACCAGGGCCCCGTCCTGGATGTTGCTGTAGCGGCCGATGACGATGTCGTGGACGTCGCCCCGCAGCACCGCATTATACCATACGGAGGACCCTGCGCCGATCTTTACCCGACCCACGACCATGGCACCGGGAGCCATCAGCACGTCAGATTCAATCTCGGGCGTCACGCCCTCGTAGGGATAGACCGGCATGAATTCGCTCCTTTTTCGTCCTTATTTGAAGATGTTGCGGATGCCGCCCTTCTTTTTGGAAGGGGTGGTGGCTTCGCCGCTGAGCGCCGCGTACTGCTGCAGGAGCGAGCGCTGCTCGTCGGAAAGCCGCCGCGGGATGTCCGATTCCACCGTCACCAGCAGGTCGCCCTTGCCTTGGGCACTGGCGTTGGGGATAGGCACGCCCTGCTCCTTAAGTCGGAAGGTGGTGCCGTTCTGGGTGCCGGAGGGAATGGTGTAGCGCACCTTCTCCTTCAGCGTGGGCACGGTGATCTCGCCGCCCAGGGCCATGGTGGTGAAGGGCACCTTCAGGTTCAGCAGCAGATTGCAGCCGTCTCGGGTGAAGAGCTTGTGGGGCTTCACGGACACGGTCACGTAGAGGTTGCCTCTGGGACCGCCCTTGAACCCTGCTTCACCCTCGCCGCGCATGTTGATGGTCTGGCCGTCGTTGATGCCGGCGGGTACCTTCAGCTGGATACGGGTGTTCTTGCGGACGCGGCCCTTGCCGCGGCACTCGGGGCAGGGCTCCTTGATATACTTGCCCGTACCGTGGCAGGGGGGGCATCGCACGGGACTGGTGCCCGCCTTGGCGCCGGTGCCGCCGCAGGCTACACAGCTCTCCTCCCGGGGGATCAGCAGCTCCTTGGTGACGCCGAAGGCCGCTTCCTCGAAGGTCAGGGAAAGGTTGTACCTGAGGTCGTCCCCGGCCATAGGCGCGTCCCGCCGGGCGGAACGGGTGTTGAAGCCGCCGCCGAAACCG
>JAZRUD010000460.1:0-2894 GCA_045652385.1 Clostridia bacterium | reverse complement strand
ACATGGCTACGATCCGACTTAGCTCGAGGGCAGCCCCTTCGCTGCCCAGATCGCCGTGAAGAACGCCCAGAAGCGGACCACGGAGGAGCTACAGCGGGCGGTAGCCGCCTTTGCCGCCGTGGACGGGTTCACCAAGCAGGGGATCTACAAGGACCGGGATGCGCTGCTCCTGGCCGTTTTGAACACCTTTGAAAAGAAAGAGGAGGTCAGAAAATGAAATTCGCCATCGTCGGCTGCAACTCCGAGGACGCCATCACCTTCCCCCACCACACCGAGGTGGTCACCACTCCCTACGGCAACGCCCGGGTCATCCACGCCACGCTTCCCAACGGCAAGGAGGTGGATTTCCTCACCCGGCACAGCGTGTGCCTCCAGGAGGACGCCTACGAGACCAACTTCCGGGCCAACATCTTCGCCCTGTATCTCTGCGGCGTGACCCACATCATCAGCATCTCCGTCATGGGTACCTGCGACTATTCCTTCCGGCTGGGCAGCTTCTGCCTGATCTCCGATTTCATCGACTTTACGCGGCTGAGGGAGAGCTCCTTCCGCATGGAGCATCGGCTGGTCCGGCACGCGGGCATGGACGACGTGTTCGACGGGCGCATGACCGGGCTCCTGGAGAGCATCATTCTGGAGGAAAAGATCCCCTACGAGGGCCGGGTGAACTACGCCTGCGTGGACGGGCCCCGGTATGAGACCGCCGCCGAAGCGCGGATGATGCGGGCGCTGGACGCCCAGGTCATCGGCATCACTCTGGTGCCCGAGGCGCCGCTGTGCCGGGGGGGGGGCATCAAATACGCGTCCATCGGCATCATCGCCCGGTACGCCACGGGCATGGACCAGGACGTGACCGACGAGGATCTTCTGCGCATCTCCGCCCAGCACAAAGGCCGGGCCCTGGACGTGGCCCTGAAGGCCATCGAAAGATATAGCGAATAAGGTTTCTTTTGCCGCTTTTTCTCTTTAGGCCAAAGAGAAATGCAGGAAAAACAAGAGGGCTGTGCACATAGCATAGTCCTCTTCTTACGTTCTTTGGGCTGCGCCCTTTCTTCCGGGAAAGGGGGCAAACTATTATTCTGCTCCTCTATTTATAAAAGATGTTCCAATACACCGGCCCCCACATGTTGAGCCAAATGCACAGCAGTATCAGCGCGACCTTCCAGCTCCGGAGGGGCCGGCGGGTGAGGCCCATGGCGGCCAGGATCCCCACGTAGGGGATGAAGTCCATGGCGTAGCGCATGCCGAACTGGGCGAACCCGTTGCCGTAGTTCATGAGGAAGGGCACGGCGCAGACCACCGCGGTGGCGAGCAGGAACCAGGTCAGCCGATCCTTCCGATACGGAGCCCGGACGGCGAAATAGAGGGCCGGGGACAGGTGGGTCAGGGACACGCCCGCCAGCGTGGGGATCACGTAGGGGTATTCCCGGGTGAACTCCGGCCCCAGCAGGAAGATGGAGTAAAGGTTGTACTTCACGTGCTTGAGCTGCAGCGGCCCGCCCACCTCCTGCTCCGCGGCCTTGAGGTACGCCAGCTGCTCCGCCTTGGGCAGGGTCTGCATCTCGTCGTACCGGGCCCTGAACAGGTCCTTCAGGTGAGTCAGGTTGTAGCCCTTGTCCATGATGGTGCCGAAGCGCACGTAGTTGTAGAGCATATAGAGCCCGCCGGGGATGGCCGCCCCCAGGCAGAAGAAGAGGAGGGACCTGAGCCGCTTTTCCCGGGGATACCGGATCAGGATATAGCCGAAGAAGAACAGGGCCCCCAGCAGGTTCGGCATCCGGCAGGTGACCGCGCAGGCGTAGAAGATGCCGGAAAGGAACAGATGAGCGTCTTTGCGCCGGTCCTCGGGCACCGTGAGGAACGCCATGCCCACCAGCAGGAAGAACCAGCTGGACACGTGCCCCAGGAACCAGCCGTGACCGAGAGCCGCCAAAAAGCAGTGGACCGTGCCGAAGGTCAGCAGCGCTGCGCACCAAATCCGCTCCCGCCGGTCCCGGCCGATGCCCATCCGCGTGAAAACCAGATAGCTGAGGGACGTGTTGGCCGCCCCCAGGCCCAGGGAGAGCCAGGCGATGTTGAACCCGCCCACGCCGAAAATCGCCACGAAGGGCAGGCACAGGATGGCCGGGCCCGGAGCGAAGTGCATGTACACGTGGCCGCCGAACTCCACCGATTCGAGATACGCCGGCATCCCGTCCACGTACAGGCGGCCGTGGAGCAGCGCGTCGGCCAGATAGCTGTAGTTGTTATAGAAGACGAAGCTGTGATCGTTCAGCAGGAACAGGACGAGAAAGCTCACCAGAAACAGCGCCAGGCAGGTCCCGCCCTCCCGCGGGGTCTCCGCCGGCGCCTCCGGCCCAAGCTCCGGCGCTTCCGGCGCGCCGATCCGGCTGCAGACCCGGTCCAGGCAGAACAGGGCCGCCAGGAACAGATACAGCGCGCCCATGGTGCCGAAATATCCGAAGTTAGCCGCCATTTTGCCGCTCCTTTCCCCCCGTCCTGCAGGATCGCCTGCTTGTGTCATTGTACCCCAAGGCGCGCCCCCTGTCAACGCGCCGGGGCAGTCCCCGGCAAAAATGCCCGTCTGCCGCGGTTTCGCTTTCGATCCCGTTTGAGCCCTTTTATCCACATTTCGGCCCGGAAAATTATCCACATTGTCCACAGTCTTATCCACCAGGCCCATGAATTTCGGCATTTTTTGGTGTGGATAAGGTCGTGGAAAAGGCGTGCGAAAGGCTGCCGCCGGTCCTATGGGCTCGGGACCGGTGCGGCAGCCTTCCGCGGATCATGAGGCCGGGGCACGTTGCAGGACAGAGGGGGCCGTCCTGCAAGTTTTTGGAAGTGAGCGTCTTATTTGTCGCTTTTTCTTTTCAGTGTAACGAAAAAGCGGGGGA
>JAZRUD010000459.1:0-1900 GCA_045652385.1 Clostridia bacterium | reverse complement strand
GGCGGCAACGTGATGGTCATCCTCACCGACGATCCCCAGAAGGTGGAAGCCGCCTGGGAGTACGTCTCCTACCTGACCACCGCCGACAACAACGCCGAGTTCGCTCTGGCCACCGGGTATCTGCCCATCCGCAAGTCTGAGCTCACCAACCCGGACATCCAGAAGGCTCTCAGCGAGAACGAGCTCTACGGCATCGCGTTCAAGCAGCTGGACTACACCTTCGCCTACACCCATTTCGAGCAGATGGGCACCATGGACTCCCAGATCCGGAACATGCTCAACAAGCTGGAGAAGAACCGCGGCACCAGCCAGGATCTTCTCGACAAGGCCGTCAAAGACCTGCAGGCCGAAATCGACGAAGGCTAAGCCTTCTTCCCGGGGGCGGGAGACCGCCCCTATGGGCAAGGGCGCGGTACGCTGCGCCTTTGCCCATAGCAAGGAAAGGAAGAACGCCATGAAGCAAGCACAGTATTCGTTTTCCACCGGAGCCCTGTTCCCCTATGAGTCGGAGGACGCTCTTGAGATGATCAAAAACGCGGGCTTCGACTATGCCGAGCTCATGCCCCAGGCCATCTCCGACGCCTCCGAGGCCGCCACGAAAAAGTTTGAAAAGACCGGCATCCGCCTCGCTTCCATCCACTATCCCCTGGTCATGTTCGGCGTGCTCTACACCGCCCACAAAACCATGCGGGAAGACGGCCGCAAATTCTCCCGGGACCTCTTGACCATGGGCCAGCGCATGGGCTGTCGGGTGCTGGTGGTCCATCCCCACAATCCCAGCTACCCCGGCTACGAGGAGCTGCTGGAAAAGCCGGTGATCGACAACCTTCTGTGGCTGGCGGACGAGTGCGGCAAACGCGATATCCTCATGGCCATGGAGAATTCCCCCTACACCTGTTCCACGGCGGAAAAGCTGAACCGATACGTGAAGGAGCTGGGCCATCCCAACATCCGGCCCATGGTGGACACCACCGAGGCCCGAGAGGCGGACCAGGACCCGGCCGCCTTCATCCGCGCCTGCCCCCCCTGCCACCTGCACATGAGCGACTATCTGGGCAGCGTCAAGCACCTGCCCGCCGGCGAGGGCGACACGGACTGGGCCGACGTGAAGGACGCCCTGGGGGACTATCAGGGCTTCTACACCCTGGAACCAGCCTATAAGTTCTATCTCTCCGACACTCGGGAAAAGATCAGAAAGGGGTATGAATTCCTCTGTGAGCGTTTCTCCTGACAAGCAAAAGCGCGTCGAAGCCGCCCTGCTCTCCTTCGCCTGCGGGGACGCCCTGGGCATGGCCACGGAGTTCATGACCCGTGAGCAGATCGAGCGCGCCTTCCCGGAGGGCGTGACCTGCCTTCTGGAGCAAAAAGATTCCCAGAATCACAGCGATCTTATCCCCGGCTCCGTCACCGACGACACGGAACAGGTGGCCTATCTGCTGGAACGGTATCGCCGGAAAGGGACCGTCACCGTGGAGGATACGGTGGACGGCCTCCTCGCCTGGATACGGGAAACCGGCGCGGTGGAGAAACACTACATCGGTCCCAGCTCCCTCAAGGCCCTCACCGCCATCGAAAACGGAGCCGACCCCGCCACCGCCGGGACCGGTACCACCTGCGGCGGGATCATGCGGACCCCGGCGGCGGTGTGCTTCGACCCGGACCAGACCATGGACGAGCTGCGGGCAAACATCCGCGCCGCCCTGCTGCCCACCCACAACACCTCCGAAGCTTTGGAGGCGGCGGGCTGCTACGGAGCGGCTCTGCTCACGGCCCTGAACGGCGGCACCCGGGAGGAAGTCATAGCAGCCGCCTTAGAGAACGGCCCCTTAGCGGAAGCTCTCGCCCCCTGGCAGGGGTGCGCTGCCTCCTCCGCGGCCCGCATCCCGGAGGCGGGCGGCTG
>JAZRUD010000458.1:0-1221 GCA_045652385.1 Clostridia bacterium | reverse complement strand
CGAAGGGGAAGAGCGACCGCAAGCGGAAGCAGCCCCCGGAGAAGGCCAAAGCCCCTGTGCAGGAGAAGCCGCAGGAGCCTGCTCCCGCCCAGGAGCCGCCCAAGGCGGAGGCTAAGGAGGAGGCCGGGGAGAGGGACCATCGCCGGGACAGTCGCGCTTCATCCAACCGCTACCAGAAGGGCGTAAACCGCCATTACAGCAGCTTCACCAACGGAGAACGCCGCTATCAGAATCAGAACGGACAGGAGCAGCGGACCGGCCGTCCCGCCGCCCCTGCCAATCCTCCGGCGCAGAACGGCGAGGAGGAGAAGCCCTACTACAACCAGGAGTACGGCACCGCCAACCCCGCCGTGCCCAAGATGCTGGAAACGGAAAACTGCCCCCCCACGGAGGGCGTGCTGGAGGTGCTGCCCGACGGGTACGGGTTCCTCCGCATGAATAACTACTACTCCGGGCCCAAGGATATCTATCTTTCCATCACTCAGATCCGCCGCTTCAGCCTGAAGACCGGCGACTACGTGGAGGGCCGGGCCCGGCCCCACCGGGAAGGGGACAAGTTCGACGCCCCCATGTACATCGACCGGGTCAACGGTCTCGCCCCCGACGAGAACGCCAAAAGGAAGACCTTCGAGGAGCTGGTGCCCATCTTCCCCAACGAGCGCTACACCCTGGAGACGGCGGGGGAGAGCAACAGCCTGTCCGCCCGGCTCATCGACCTCATCGCTCCCATCGGCAAAGGCCAGCGGGCCATGATCGTGTCCCAGCCCAAGGCGGGCAAGACCACGCTCCTAAAGCAGATCGCCGCCGGCATCTCCGCCAACTACCCGGACAGCCATCTGATGGTCCTCTTGATCGACGAGCGGCCGGAGGAGGTCACGGAGATGAAGCGGTGCATCCGGGGCGAGGTGGTCTATTCCACCTTCGACGAGCTTCCCGAACACCACACCCGTATCGCCGAGATGGTACAGGAGCGGGCCATGCGATTGGTGGAGCAGGGGAAGGACGTGGTGATCCTGCTGGACAGCCTGACCCGTCTCACCCGGGCCTACAACCTGGTGATCCCGCCCACGGGCCGGACACTCTCCGGCGGCATGGACCCCGGCGCGCTCCATAAGCCCAAGCGGTTCTTCGGTGCGGCCCGGAACATCGAGGGCGGCGGGAGCCTTACGGTCATCGCCACGGCCCTCGTGGAGACCGGCAGCCGCATGGACGACATCGTCT
>JAZRUD010000457.1:0-1979 GCA_045652385.1 Clostridia bacterium | reverse complement strand
GCGCATGGGGACTTTCTTCATCAAAACGTTATGCCTCCGTACCTACCATGGCGTTCTCCGCCTGGCTCTGGCTCTTGATGTCGATCTTCCAGCCGGTCAGCTTGGCGGCCAGGCGGGCGTTCTGACCCTCCTTGCCGATGGCCAGCGAAAGCTGGTTGTCGGGCACGATGACCCGAGCCGCCTTTTCGTCCTCGTTGATATAGACCATGAGGACCTTGGCGGGGCTCAAAGCCTTGGCGATATAGATGGCCACGTCGGGATCCCACTCGATGATGTCGATCTTCTCGTTGGCGATCTCGTTGCAGATGCGCTCCACCCGGGCGCCCCGCTGGCCCACGCAGGCGCCTACGGCGTCCACCTGAGGATCGGTGGAGAACACGGCGATCTTAGTGCGGAAACCCGCTTCCCGGGCGATGGACTTGATCTGGACCACGCCGGACATGATCTCAGGGACCTCCATCTCGAAGAGCCGCTTGATGAGGCCCGGATGGGTACGGGACACCACCACCTGGGGTCCGCGGTTGTCCTTGCGGACCTCCAGCACGTAGACCTTGATGCGCTGGCTGTTCTCGTAGGTCTCGCCGGGGATCATCTCGTTGGGCGTCAGGATGCCGTCGGTCTTGCCCAGCTCCACGTAGGCGTTGCCCTTCTCCACCCGCTGCACGATGGCGGTGAGGATCTCGTTCTCCTTTTCGGCATACTCTTCGTAGATGTTGCCGCGCTCGGCCTCCCGGATACGCTGGACCACCACCTGCTTGGCGGTCTGCGCGGCGGTGCGCCCGAACTTGCGGGTGTCCGCCTCCTCTTCCATCACGTCGCCCACCTCATAGAGGGCGGTGACCTTCTTGGCGGCGGCCAGGGAGATCTCCACGGTGGGGTCCGTGACCTCCTCCACCACGGTCTTGCTGGCGTAGATGTGGATCTCGCCGGTGGTGCCGTCGATCTCGGCCCGCACGTTGCCCTGGGAGTTGTAATTGCGCTTATAAGCGAAGATCAGGGCGGATTCCACCGCAGAGAGCAGCACGTCCTTGCTGATCCCCTTCTCCTTTTCCAGCGCGTTGAGAGCCTCGATAAAATCTGCGTTCATTGTCGTGTCCTTTCCTGTTCTTAAAACTCGATATACGGGCGGATGAGCGCCGCGTCCTTCTTTTGAATGGTGTGTTCCTTGCCGCCCTCGGTGCGCAGGACGAAAGCGTCCTCGTCGTAGCTTGCCAGCGTGCCGTGAAGCTGCTTCAGGCTCTTTCCGGAGGCCATCTTCAGGGGCGAATAGAGCTTCACCTCGATGGGCTTATTGAGGTTCCGGGCGTAGTCCTTCTCAAGCTTCAACGGCCGGTCGAGGCCCAGGCTGCTGACGGACAGGGTATAGGCCTGTTCGATAGGGTCCGCTTCGTCCAGCACCGGCTCCAGCGCCCGGCTCACCGTTTCACAATCCTCGATGGTAACGCCGCCCTCCCTGTCGATGTAGAAGGTCAGCACCCAGTCGCCGTACTCCTTCTGAAACTCCACGTCCCAGAGGACGAAACCCAGCTTCTCCACCGTCTCCCGGCACAGGGATTCGCACAGTTCAGTGGTCTTCACGTCGTTCCTCCCCTTTCATAAGGAAAGAGTGGGTCGCCCCACTCTCCACACTTGTTTCTCATTCCAACGGTGGCAGTATACCATAGTCTGTTGAAAAGCGCAAGAGAAAAATTCAATGGAAATACGACTATATCCTGGTTCCCGACACCAGATACATGCTTTCGTCGGAAACGATATGGTCCACGATCAGGAACGGCGCGAAGAGAGCGGCCAGGTCCTCGGCGGTCATAAGGCCGCAGGAGACATAGCTGGCGCCGCCGCTGTGGTGGGCGTTGATGCGCTCCCGGCTCATGCCGTGGGCCACGGTGAGGCGGCCGCCGGGCTTGAGCTGTCGGGACAGATTTTCGAGGAGCTTTCGAGGCTCGGAGAAGTGCGGGAAGGCGTTATAGACCAGGATGCGG
>JAZRUD010000456.1:0-1963 GCA_045652385.1 Clostridia bacterium | reverse complement strand
CCAGGATGGTGCAGGAGGTCTTCACGAAGCTCACGTTCCCCGACAGGTCCTCGAGGCGGACGACGACAGGCCATTCCCCCGCCTCATGGAACCGGGGCGGCTGCTCGAAGGACACGCCCACCAGCTGGGCGTCCCGCAGGTCCGTGACGAAAATCTCCGGCCCCGGCTCCTCGTCCACCCCCAGCACCCGGGATACGCCCCGGGCTTCGGGGGCCGTGGTATCCTCCACGCGGACCAGGGCGATCCGGGGGCCGCCCGATCCCGCCGCCAGCACCAGCGCGTCGCCGGTCCTCCGCCAGTCGATCTTCCGGGTGTCGAAGCACCAGCGGCCCTCGCTGCCGTCCCTCATCAGGGCGGACGCCGGGGGACAGCTGCCGGTGAGCTCCCACGCCGTCACGGGGCGCACCTCCCGATACAGCAGGAAAAACGCGCCCAGGGGCAGGGCGACCAGGAGCGCCAGCCCCTCCAGCAGGAGCCACAGCCAACGGGTCCTATGGGTTTGTCGCTCCCGGGTCTCCTCCACCGCCGTGCCTCCATAGATTTACTCATTTATCATAGAAGAAAACGGCAGGGATGTCAATAAACCGCGAATAAGGGAGTTGTAAAACCATCGTTGAAAACGGCGAAAGATGAGCGTATACTGATATAAACGCATTGAAAAAGGAGAAAACTGCCATGCCCTGCACCACCATCCTGGTCGGCAAACGCGCCAGCAACGACAACTCTACCATGATCTCCCGGACCGACGACGGCCACTTCGACGTGAAGAAGCTGGTGGTCGTGGAGCCCAAGGACCAGCCCCGGAAGTATAAGAGCGTCATCTCCCACGTGGAGGTGCCCCTGCCGGAGACGCCCCTTCGCTACACCGCCTGCCCCAGCGTGGATCGCACCCACGGCATCTGGGCGGCCACGGGCATCAACGCCGCCGACGTGGGCATGACCGCCACGGAGACCATCACCTCCAACCCCCGGGTCCTCTCCGCGGACCCCCTGGCGGTCTATCGAAAGGCGAAGAAGCGGGGCGAGAAGGACGTGCCCGGCGGCATCGGCGAGGAGGACATCCTGGTGCTGGTGCTGCCCTATATCCGCACGGCCCGGGAGGGCGTGCTGCGCCTCGGCAAGCTCCTGGAGGAATACGGCACCTACGAGTCCAACGGCATCGCCTTCAACGACGAGAACGAGGTCTGGTGGATGGAGACCGTGGGCGGCCACCACTGGCTGGCCCGGCGGGTGCCCGACGACAGGTGCGTCATCGCCCCCAACCAGTTCGGCATGGACGAATTCGATCTCGACGACGCCTTTGGGGCACAAAAGGCGCACCTGTGCTCGGCGGATCTAAAGGAGTTCATCGCCGAGAACCTTCTGGACTGCAACCAAAACGGCCGCTTCGACCCCAGGAACGTGTTCGGGTCCCGTTCGGACCAGGACCACATCTACAACACGCCCCGGGCCTGGTTCATGGGCCGGTATCTCTGCCCCCTCTCCCATCGCTGGGAGGGCCCCGACGCCGAATTCGGGCCGGAGAGCGACGATATCCCCTGGAGCCTGGTGCCGGACCGGAAGGTGACCGTGGAGGACGTGAAGTACCTGCTGTCCAGCCACTTCCAGGGCACGGACTACGATCCCTACATCCATCGGGACACGGGCAAGCGGGGCATGTACCGGTCCATCGGCATCAACCGGACGGGCGTAGCCAGTGTCTGCCAGATCCGCAGCGGCGTGCCCGACGGGATCAAGGGCCTCGAGTGGATCTGCTTCGGCCCCACCACCTTCGACGCCCTGCTCCCGGTGTACCCCAACGTGCCCAGGATGCCCGCCTACCTGTCCGCCGTCACCACGGACGTGTCCACGGAGAACTTCTACTGGTCCAGCCGCCTTTTGGCCACCCTCTCGGATCCCCACTTCGCTCGGACCGTCCAGCCCCTCCATCGGTATCAGGGCGCGGTCATGACCCGGAGCCGGC
>JAZRUD010000455.1:0-1479 GCA_045652385.1 Clostridia bacterium | reverse complement strand
GGGCGCCGCCGCCGGTGCAGATATATCCCATTCTGTCCGTGAGTCCGTATTTCTCCGCAGCGGTGATGCTGTCGCCGCCGCCCAGGACCGTAAATCCATCCGTGTCCGCCAGGGCCTGCCACACGGCCTTGGTGCCGAGCTCGCTCTCCGCCTTCTCGAACACGCCCATGGGGCCGTTGACGAACACCGTTTTGGCGCCCATGATCGTCTACCGATAGAGAGCCGCCGTCTCCGAGCCGATGTCCACCGCGGCCACGTCCGCCGGGATCGCCCCCAGCTTCCCCTCCTGCCGTCGGTCGTCCCGAACCCAGCCGAGATCCACGGGCAGGACGATCCTGTCCCCGTAGGCCTCAGAGAGGGCCTTGGCCTTCCCGAAAAACTCCGTGTAGTTGGAGGCGGCGATAAAGTCCCTGCTGCCCTGGCCGATCTGTTGACCGAGAGCGATCAGGAAGATGTTGGCCACCAGGCCGCCGGTGATGATCCTGTCCGCCACGTTCCGGGAGAGGACGGTCTCCATCATCTGGAAGGCGTCGGAGATCTTCGCCCCGCCCAGGACGAACACGCAGGGACGCTCCGGCGCTTCCATGAGGCCGGAGACGGTGCAGTATTCCTGCTCGAAGAGCCGCCCCATGGCGGAGGGGAGCACCTGCTCGAAGCCGCAGAGGCTGGGCTGGTCCCTGTGGGCCGCCGCGAAAGCGTCGCACACGTAGAGATCGCCCAGGGGGGCCAGCTTCTCCACCAGCAGGGTCTTCGCCTGCTGCTCGTGGGTCAGGCGCAGCTTCATCTCGAAGAGGGTCTGCTCCTCCGCCACGAACCGCACGTTATCGAGCAGCAGCACCTCGCCCTCCTGCAGCGCGGCGATGGCTGCCCGGGCCGCGGGCCCGCACACGTCGTCGATCCACTTCACCTCCCTGCCCAGGAGTTCGGAAAGGACCTGGGCGTGGGGGCGGGTGGTATAGAAGTTCTTGTACTCGATGTCGCTGCCCTGGTGGGCCAGAAGCACCACCTTGGCGCCCTTGTCGGAAAGCTCCCGCACGGTGGGCACACAGGCCCGGATGCGGTTGATGCTCTTGAGGGTCCCTTTGGCCCGGTCCACCGGCTGGTTGATGTCCACCCGGCAGAGAACGGTCTTCCCCTTTACGTCCAGTTCGTCCAGCGTTCTGATTCCAAATCGCATGCGGACTCCTTCCCGATCTTATTTGAACCGACCGATCTTGAGATACTCGTTGGTCTTGGCGGTGCCTTCCTCCCGGCTCAGCTGCATCTTCATGGCCGCCCGGATGCCGTCCACGGTCTCGGGGATGGTGACGCTCTCCTGGGGGATGTTGATGGCGAACATGATGTCGTTGCCGCTCTCCACCACGCTGTCCTCCCACAGACCGATCTCGTACATGTCGCCCCGCCGGTTGCCCAGATCACGGGCGTACTTGAAGAGGCTGGCGTTGCCCTTGAAGCCCTCGTCGATGGTGACGGTGCGGA
>JAZRUD010000454.1:0-7457 GCA_045652385.1 Clostridia bacterium | reverse complement strand
GTACGACATCATCCTGGTGGAGACCGTGGGCGTGGGCCAGAGCGAGACCACCGTCCGGTCCATGGTGGACTTCTTCCTGGTGGTGGTCCTCACCGGCGCCGGCGACGACCTGCAGGGCGTGAAGAAGGGCGTGATCGAGCTCGCCGATGCGATCCTCGTGAACAAAGCCGACGGCGACAATCTGCAGAAGGCGCTCCTCACCCGGGCGGATTACGAGCAGATCCTTCACTATCTCATGCCCGCCACCGAGGGCTGGACCACCAAGGCTTACACCTGCTCCGCCTACACCGGCGAGGGCATCCAGGAGATATGGGACGTGGTCCTTTCCTACATCGACCAGATGAAGAAGACCGGCCAACTCGATAAACGCCGGGCGGCCCAGAACCTGACCTGGCTCCAGGAGATGACCCAGGACTACCTTATGAACCTGTTCCTGCGGGACGAGGCGGTGTCCGCCGCCCGGGAATCCGTGGAAGCCCAGGTCCGCGCCGGCACCCTGGCGCCCACCAAGGCTCTGAGCCTCATCGCCGAGGCCCTGGACAAGCGGTTCAAGGGGGAACAATAGTGTGTTCTTGCCGCTTTTGCGGAAAAAGCGGCGCGAAAAAAGTGAAACGCAAAAAGAAAACGGGAAGTACAGCGCAAGCCATACTTCCCGTTCGTGTTCTTTTGGAGGTCTTTTCTTACTGAGAAATGACGCGAAGCTCTCAATCCTTCCTTTTGATCAGCTTCTTCAGCTGCCGCCCCACCAGCGTCCCCAGGGTAGCGCCGACGACCGCCTGCAGACCGTTGGGGAGCACGTTCGCCGCGGCTACGGGGGGCGTGAGCAGCACGGCCTCGTAGAGGAAGTATCCCAGGGGGATCAGGAGGCAGCAGAGAAGCGCCAGGGGAAGAGCGCCTTTCCCGGCGCGGCGCAAAGCGAGCCCGGCCAGCAGCGCCGTGAGCCCCTTGATGAGCAGCGTCGCCGGCGCATAGACGGCCCAGCCCAATATAAGGTCGGCGAGAGCCGCGCCCACACCCGCGGCGAGAGCGCCCAGGCCTCCGGGGAGCAGCAGGGCGCACAAAAACACGCCCCCGTCGCCTAAATTCACGTATCCGTATCCGCTGGGCAGGGGGATGGAGAGGAGCGTCAGCAGCAGCGTCGCGCCGCAGAGCTGTCCTGCCAGGGCCAATCGTTTGGTGTTTTTGTCTGAATTCCGTTCCATAGCCTCACACGCTGTGGCAAACTGCCGTATAATACGCCTCAGGGAAACCGGTAACGGCGGCCTGGGCCTGTTCCTCTGTTTCGAACAGGCCGAAAACGGCGGAGCCGCTGCCGGTCATGGAGGCGGCGAGAGCGCCCCGTTGGAGCAGGGCGGCTTTGATCTCGCCGATCTCGGGCACTAACTCTATGGCGGGGGCTTCCAGGGCGTTCTCCATGAACGCCGCCGCGCCGGGCAAGTCCCCCTGTCCCAGCTTCGCCAGACACCGGACCGTCTCCACCCGCTTCCGGGGCAGGCTGAGACTCTGGAACAGGGCCTTGGTGGACACGCCCTTCGGGGGCTTCACCACGGCGAAGTGGAGCCTTGGCCCCTTCACCGGCGTCAGGATCTCGCCTACGCCTTCGCACCGGCACAGGCCGCCCTGCAGACAGAAGGGCACGTCCGCGCCGACCTGGAGAGCGATCTTTCCGATCTCTTTGTCGGTCAGCATCCGATGGAGCCGCTGGAGGCCCCGGAGCACCGCCGCCGCGTCCGCGGAGCCGCCGCCCATGCCCGCCTCCGAGGGCAGCCGCTTTTCGCAGGTGATCAGCGCCCCCTTGCCGGAGCTGTTCTGGTACAGCTTCGCGGCCTTGTACATGGTGTTCTCGACGGGCAGCGTCGCCCCCGTGACATGGACCTCCACGGTCTTTGCGGGGGCCACCGTGATTCGGTCGCAGAGGCTCACGGTCTGCATGAGGGTGTCCAAAGCGTGGTATCCGTCCATCCGCTTGTAGAGAACGCCCAAAGCGAGATTCAATTTGGCGTACGCCTTTTCTTCCACACGTTCCATGAAAAAGAGTATAGCACAAGTTTGCGCCGCAGGGTAGCATCCCGCGAAAAAACGTGGTATACTATTTGACTATAGCGGAGGTAAGTATGCGTTTTGTGCCCCTGTGCAGCGGTTCCTCGGGAAACGCCACCTATATCGAAGCCGGGAACGCCCGGCTGCTCATCGACGCCGGGCTTTCCTGCCGCCGGATCACCGAGCTCATGAACCGGGTGGGGGCGGACCCCCGGAACCTGGACGCGATCTTCGTGACCCATGAGCATATCGACCATATCCGGGGCATCGCTGTGCTTTCGAGGAGGTACCATATCCCGGTGTACGCCAACGCCGATACCTGGGGGGCCATGGAGACGGCCCTCATGGGCGTGTACCCTTCGGAGCGGTGCGTGTTCGAGAGCGACAAGGATATGTACCTGGGCCGGCTCCGCATCTTCCCCTTCACCACCCCCCACGACGCAGCCCACTCCGTGGGCTTCACCCTCTTCGACGGGGAGAACAAGTGCGGCGTGTGCACGGACCTGGGGCATGTGGACAAGCGGATCATCGAAGTTTTGTCCGGCTGCTCGGTGCTGCTCCTGGAAGCCAACCACGACGTGGACATGCTCATGGCCGGACCCTATCCCTATTCCCTGAAGCAGCGCATCCTTTCCGGGAAGGGGCACCTGTGCAACGAGGACTGCGGCAAGGCGGCGGCGGCCCTCTACGAGAAGGGCGTGAAGCACCTCATATTGGGCCATCTGTCGGCGGAGAACAACTTCCCGCCTCTGGCCGTGGCCACGGTGCGGGGGGTCCTGCGGGACAACGGCATCCCCGACGAAGCGGTCAGCATCGCTCTTGCCCAGCGGAACGAGCCTACGGGCATCTTCGAGGTCGCATGAACGTCACGATCTTAGCCGTAGGCAAGCTGAAGGGCCGGTTCTTCGAGGAGGGCTGCGCAGAGTATGCGAAGCGCCTCGCCCGCTACTGCACCCTGAACGTGCGGGAGGCGGCTGACGAGAAGGCGCCGGAAAGCCTGTCCCCCCGGGAGGAGGAGCAGGTGAAGGAGCGGGAGGGCAAGCGCCTCCTGAACCTTCTGGACCCCAAGGACCACGTGATCGCCCTGACGGTCACGGGCAAGGCCTATACTTCCGAGGGCCTGGCGGCGCGGATCGGCGCTCTCCGGGACCAGGGGAGGAACGTGACCTTTCTGATCGGCGGCTCCCTGGGCCTCTCCAAAGAGGCGGTGGGCCGGGCGGACGAGGAGCTGAGCCTGTCCAAGCTGACGCTGCCCCATCGGCTCGCCAGGCTGGTGCTGCTGGAGCAGCTGTATCGAAGTTTCAAGATACTGAACCACGAAATCTATCACAAGTAAAGGAGACGAGTCCATGAAGAAGATCATTTCCCTGCTGCTGGCCCTCAGCATGCTGTTGCTGAGTTTGACGGGATGTATCCGGGTCAAGAGCCCCAAGGGCGCCGAGGCAGCCCCGGTAATCACGCCGGAGCCGGTCCCCACGGCGGAACCCGCGCCGGAACCCACGGCTGAGCCCATTGCGGAACCAACCGCTGAGCCCACGGCAGAACCAACCGCGGAACCCACGGCGACACCCGAGCCCACACCGGAGCCCCTGCCCCCGCAGAACTGGGCGGACATCGACATGGACTTCTTCCGGGAGTACCTGAAGAGCGACCTCACCAGCCTCCATCAGCTGGTGAAGGACCCGGCTGCTTACGGCATCGACTACGACAGCGTGGAGCGTTCGTTGGGCACCTACAAGGAGGATCCGGACCGGGAGTGGTACGTGTTCATAGAGAACACCCTGCGCCGCATGGACGCGGTGGATCAGAACACCCTTTCCGAACAGGACAAGATGGCCTTCGACACCCTGTATCAGTTTTGTCAGTGGGAGCTGGAGGGAGAGGAGTTCTACGGCTACTATGAGCCGCTGACGGAGCTCACGGGCATCCAGACGGATATGCCCATCGTGTTCTGGTTCTATGAGCTGAGGACCCGGCAGGACGTGGAGGACTATCTGACCCTGCTTGCGGACATGCCCCGGTTCTTCGGCGAACTGCTGGAATATGAACAGTATCGGGCGGAAACGCTGCATATCTTCATGCCCGAAAACAGCCTGGACGCCGTTATCAAGAACGACATCAACCCCATTTTGGAGGCGCGGGAGACCAGCTTTTTGATCCCCCTCTTCAACGAGCGGGTGGCCAAGGTGCCCGGTCTCACGGAGGAGGAGATCAAGGCCTACGAGGAAAAGAACGTCTCTTTGGTCACCAACGAGTATTATCAGGCGTATCTGAACCTGAAGGAGGGTCTGGAAGCCCTGCGCCCCTATTGCCGGGAAGCCCAGGGCGTGAAGGCCACCGGGGACGAGAAGTATCTCAGATGGTTCGCCTATCAGCTCAAGAACAGCTGCAGCGAGGAAGCGGAACCCAAGGCCGTGGCCGATCTGCTCTTTGACAGCCTGACCAAGACCATCGACCTGTATTCCGACGCCTACCGGCGCGGCGGAGACCAGCCGACGGTCACTTCCGTGGGTTCTGTGGACGACAACATCGCCTATCTGAAGTCGGTGCTGGATCCCCTGCTGCCCCTTATCCCCGAGGTGGAGGTGGAGTACGAGGATATGCCCGACGAGCTGCGGCAGGGGAGGTCCACGGCCTTCTACCTGGTGGCTCCCTTCGACGAGTGGAAGATCAACCACATCGTGGTGGCCGATCCGGACAATTTGGACAATCTGATCTCCACCCTGGCCCACGAGGGTTTCAACGGCCATCTGTATCAGTATATGTACCACAGATCCATGCCGGGGCTGAGCCTGAGCCAGCAGCTGGTCCAGGGCACGGCCTATTCCGAAGCCTGGAGCCAGTATTCCGAGCGGCTCTTTGCCTTGAACTGCGGCAGCAAATTCAACTCCAACGACCTGGTGTTCGACCATGCGAACGGCATCATCTTTTACGCGCTGCTGTTCTATCTGAGCGTGCGGGTGAACTATTTCGGCGATCGGTTCATCGATGTCTACCGCACCTTCAACGGATATTTCCGTATATCTCAGGAAGCGTTCAGAAAGCAGTACTACAATACGTTCATCGTGGGCAACCCCTTCTACGGCATTCCGTACGCCTACGGCTACGCCCGGATCAACAATCTGCATGACAGCGCCAAAAAGGCCCTGGGCAAGAACTACGACCAAAAGGTCTTCGACACTCAGTATCTGAACTACGGGCCCTCCTACTTCAACCTCCTGGCCGACCGGCTCGACGCATGGGAGAAAGCTCAGTGATCCTTAGGGAAGAACAGACCATGAAAAAGATACGATGGATGACCGTGCTCATGCTGTTGCTGGTGCCCTTTGCCGTCGCCTGTGCTAAACAGGCGCAGGAGACATCGGCAGGGGAGCAGCCTGCCGCAACAACGGCTCCGGTCATGACAGCGGCGCCGGACCAAAAAGCGCAGCCGGTGACGCTGACCATGCCTCCCACGAAGGAGCCTACGGCCGCCCCCACGCCCTTACCCACACCGGTGCCCACGCCCTCGCCGGTGCCCACGCCCACGCCCACTCCGTCCCCCACGCCGTCGCCATCGCCCACGCCGGAACCGCAGATCATCTTCACGGACGTGTTCCAGATGCTGACCCCGGGAAAGAAGACCTCCGTGGCGGTGAACAACAAGTCCCTGCCCGCCGACACGACGGTGGAGGTGCGGTTGGAGGACGGCACCGTGGTGGGGTCCGGACGGATCCGGGGCGTCGGCAAGAACGAGATCGGCGTGACTCTGCCCGAGGGCTCCCCGGTGCGCACCACCCTGTATCTCTACCCCAGCGGTCAGGATTGGCCCGCCCATTTCAAGCACGTGGCGGTGCCAGACAACGACTATCTGCCCACCGAAGGCAACTATGCCCGGGAGGACAAGATGGTGGCGCTGACCTTCGACTGCGCCTATGGAGAGCAAAACACCGACTGGCTGCTGGACACCCTTCGGTCTTACGGCGTCCATGTGACCTTCTTCATGACCGGGCGCTGGGCGGGCAACCACGGCCCCTGGATCGAGAAGATTCTGGCGGACGGCCACGAGATCGGCAACCACACCCAGAACCATCTGCGCCTGTCCGAGCAGTCCCCCGATACGATCATCAAAGAGATCACCCAGGTGAGCCGGACCCTCTACGAGAACCACGGCTACATCACCCATCTCATGCGGCCTCCCTACGGCGGACGCAACGTCAAGGTGAACTCCATCACCCGGTATCTGGGGTATGAGGTCATCATGTGGGGCCAGACGGCCAAGGACGCCACCGAGGGCTGGACCGGGCCCAGGATCCGGGATCTGGTTCTCAGGGAGGTCCAGCCTGGGGACATCATCCTCTTCCATAACGGAGCGGACACCATGCACGTGTACCTTAAGCCCATTATCGAGGAGCTGCAGAAGCGGGGCTGGACCTTCGGTACCGTCTCTGAGCTCATGGGCTGGGATTGGACTGACGTGCCGCCGCCTCTGGGCGTGGTGGACTAAAGAGTTCCGGCTTTATTGCAATACATAATTAAGGAAGAAACTCCTATGAATTTCAAGGTTGCGGCCGTTGTTATCCTGTGTGCGGTGTACCTGTACGGGCTGTTTTTGGACGTCGTCCGGTATCGCTCCGTCCGAAATCCCATTCCCTCAAATGTGGCGGACGTATATGATACGGACACCTACCTGAAGTGGAAGGCTTACCACGGAGAGAAGGTGCGCTTCGGCATCTTCTCCGCCGCCGCGGGCTTCGTGATCGACCTCGTTCTGATCCTCACCGACGCCTACGCCGCCTTCGCACGCCTGTTCCCCGCCCGGACCTGGTGGCAGTTGTTCGCGGTGATGCTTCTCAGCGCCCTGGCCACCCTGCCCCTCATCCCCTTCTCCTGGTACGACACCATGCACATCGAGGGGAAGTACGGCTTCAACCGGACCGACGGCAAGACCTTCGCAGGCGACAGGGTCAAGGAGTTCCTCCTGCAGTTCGTGCTGATGGTGGGCCTCGCGTCCCTGGTCATGGGCCTCCATCAGAGCTTCGGGGACTGGCTCATCGTGGCGTTCGCGGTGTTCGCCACCCTGTTCGCGCTGTTCATCACCTTCCTGTTCCCCTTCTTCAGCCGGATCTTCAACAAGTTCACGCCCCTTCCCGACGGGGAGCTGAAAACGGGCATCACGGCGCTGCTGGAGAAGAACGGCTACCGCGTCCGGGCCATCCAGGTCATGGACGCCTCCCGCCGGTCCACCAAGTCCAACGCCTACTTCACGGGCTTCGGGAAGATGAAGACCATCGTCCTCTACGACACCCTGGTGGCAGCCATGACCACCGACGAGATTTTGGCTGTCTTCGCCCACGAGATGGGCCACGGCCTACACAAGGATACCCTGAGGAACCACGTCCTGACCTTCCTGCAGATGCTGGTGCTGGGGCTTTTGG
>JAZRUD010000453.1:0-1849 GCA_045652385.1 Clostridia bacterium | reverse complement strand
AGCTTGGGATGGCTGTTCCGCTCGATGAGGGAGGACTCCACTGCTCCCTTCGTCCCCAGAAGTTTGCGGAAGATGTCCTTAAGGATGGCGCGGATGGACAGCCCCTTCACTCGCTGAGCGCCCCAGTCCGCGGAGATCCTGGACGGGTGGCGGCCCCACACCTTTTCGGTGTAGCTCTCGAAGAACATGGAATAGAGCACCCGGCCGAAGCGGTTTATGTAAAAGTTCTCCAGGGAGGTCTCAGGGAGCTTACGGACACAGGAATAGAGATAGCTGAACCCTGCCCTGATGGTGACGAAAAAGCCCATGTTGCGGATAGTGGACCACTTCATGGAGATGGGATAATCGAAGAAATGGCGCTGGAAATAGATACGGCTCACCCGATCGCGGATCAGCATGACTCGATCCGTCTCTTCCGGGTCGGGACCGCCGGGGGCGTAGTCCTTTTCCGCGTTCAAAAGCTTATCGTCCCAGGCCGGTGCGCCCTGCAGGGGCATGAGGTCCGCCCACCACCGGTTCACACGCTCGTCCTTGCTGAAAAACCGATGGCCGCCGATGTCCATGCGGTTGCCCCGGTAGCGGACGGTCTGGGAGATGCCGCCGATCCGATCGGTGGCCTCCAAAACGGTGACTTTGCAGCCCTTCTTCAGCAGCTCTATGGCGGCGGTGAGGCCGGCGGGACCGGCGCCGATGATCACGATATGCTTTGCTTCCATATCTGTATCATACCCAGAGAAAAAAGGATAGTCAATAGACTCTCCTTTTCTTAACCATTCGTTTGCTTTCTTGTCATTTCAGCCCATTTCCAGAGCAGAGAGCTGCTCTTTGAGCATGGCTTCCTGCTCCCCACGGGAACGGGAGATGAATTCAAAGGTGAGGTATTCCGGATCGATCCAGTCGATGAACGCACGGACGCCGGGGCAGGTGAAAGGTCGATGCTGATCACAGGCGAAGGCGTGGGCATAGACCTGCTCCATGCGCTTTTGGGGATCGTCCGACAGGCGCGGCGGGTCCGAGGCTACGGAAGCCATATAATCCCCGGTCAGGGATTGATGCAGGTGGATGCCGCGGATGGCTTTGCGGACGTCTTCCCCCTGCGCCTCGATGCAGCGATAAAGGTATGCGAGGGCCTCCTCCTGGGTGCGCAGCGTGAAGTTCGTGTGCATGAGATGCCCTGTGTCCAGCAGGATACCTTTGTTCCGGTAACGGACCCGATCCAGGAGCATCCGAGTCACTTCCGGCTCTGTTAAGGTGAGGCCCGGATGCCAAAGGTTTTCCATCAGCAGAACGAGCTCTCCGTCCGGTTCCGGAAACAGGGTGTTCAAAAGATCAGCGGCAGTTTCCGCGATCTCCCGGCTGGTGTGACGGTAGCGCAGGGTGAACAGCTCCTGATCCGAACAATCGGCCACGTGGAAGACCACGTATTCGGCGCCCTCCGCCCGGGCCTGAGCGATGTCCCGGCGATAGGCGTCCACAAGGGCTTCCGGCGTATCGCCGCCGTAGAGGGCGCGAACGGCTTCCCAGCCGCCGAGGTTGTTCCGGCAGGCAGCCAGATCGCCCGTATAGAAATCATACCAATAGGGAAAGAAACAGAGGTGTACGCCCACGACCTTCTCTATGGGCACCACGCCGCGAAGGTCCTCGCCACAGTGCATAAGCTCCAGACCGTCAAAGGCCGTGAGCGCAGAGAGAAGATCGGACCGATCCCGATAACGGTCCAGATCGTCGCTGTAGGTTGTGAGATTGAAGACGCGCTTCATGGGGAGACCTTTTCAAGGCGGCGCACGTCCGTCAGCGCCAACCCCTTCGGTTCCATTTGGACCGTGCATAAGTCGGATCGTAGCCATGT
>JAZRUD010000452.1:0-1422 GCA_045652385.1 Clostridia bacterium | reverse complement strand
AGGAACTGACCATCGACGTGCCCACGGAGTTCATGGGGCCGGTCATGGAGAAGCTGGGCGCCCGCAAGGGCGAGATGACGGACATGACCGCCATCGGCGAGTACAGCACCCGCGTGAAGTTCATCATCCCCGCCCGGGGCCTCATGGGCTATCGGAGCGAGCTGTTGACCGACACCAAGGGCAACGGCGTCATGAGCCACATCTTCGCCGGCTACGACACCTATAAGGGGCCCATCGAGAGCCGCAACAGCGGCAGCCTTGTGGCTCACGAGACCGGCGACACCAGCAGCTACGGCCTCTTTTACGCCCAGGAGCGGGGACGCATGTTCGTGGGCCCCGGCATCCCGGTATACGAGGGGCAGATCGTGGGCGAGAACGCCCGGGACGAGGACATCGTGGTGAACGTGTGCAAGAAGAAGCACGTGACCAACATGCGGGCTGCCGGCTCCGACGAGGCGCGCCGGCTCACGCCGCCGGTGATCTTCACCCTGGAGCAGTGTCTGGAGTTCATCGCGGACGACGAGCTCGTGGAGGTCACGCCCAAGAGCATCCGCATGCGCAAGAAGATCCTCTCCAAAGAGCAGCGCATGAAGCTTGCGGCGAGAGGCATTCAGGTGTAAGCGGGAAAAGTATACAAGAAAAGAAGCTTAAGACGGAGTCTGTCAGAACCGTTCTTAAGCTTCTTTTTTTGTTTTGCCGGAGAGGGTAGGGGACTGAACCGGTGTGATCTTAGATATCCGTCTCCGCCGTGAGGATGCGGACGTGCTTGCCCAGATGCCGGACGAGGGCGGCGTAGTAGTCCTCCTCGTGAGCGGCCATGGTGGCGAAGAAGGCGTCGCGGAACCAGGGCTGCTCGAGGAGCAGGCCGTAGGTGATGTGCACGGTCTGCCGGGCGGCGGGCAGGTTCATGTACTCAGGGAGATATGCGTCGTTCTCCAGATCGATGTTGGGGATCTCCCGGGGGTCCGTGGACACATGGTAGTACTTCTCTGCCTCGGGCCGATGCTCCAGGGCGAACTTGTGGGCCCGGCGATAGAGGTCCGGGTTCACTTCAGCCACCACCCGCATGGCCTCCAGCCAGCTGGTGCCCGCGGTCTTCACGTGGACGTGGCCCTTGGTGACCTTGCCCACGGTGGAGAACACGGCGAACTTGTCGGAGCCGGAGTGGAGGGACAGCTTGTATCCGAAGTGGTCGGCAATCTGCTGATGGACCACGAAATCCCGGGCGAAGTCGTTCAGATTCCCCGCGTACTCGATGCCCTTTTCAAAAGCGCCGGAGAAGTGGGGCGCGCAGCTGATGGGGGTGATGCCCTCGCTGTGAAGCTCGTTCCCCACCACGAAATGCTCCGCGGGGGTGGTGATGGTCAGCGTCTCGTCGATGGACAGCTCGAAGTCCAAAGTCGGATCGTAGCCATGTCGTTC
>JAZRUD010000451.1:0-2502 GCA_045652385.1 Clostridia bacterium | reverse complement strand
CCGGCTCCCGCAATGTCCAGAGGATCACGGGGCAGCTGGTCCGCCGGAGCACCTCGGACATGTAGGCGGCGTTGGCGAAGGTCAGGTTCTGGAACACGACGAGATCCGGGCTGAGGGGATCGAGATACCCCCGCAAAGCATCCAAAGAAAGGAGCTTTTCCTCGGGGCAGACGAAATCATCGTCGATAGCTTTCAAGGCGGCCTTAGAGCGCTCGAATGCGACCTGGGCGCTCTCCATATGGAAGGTGGGGACCCCCACCGGAACGTATACGGGAACGAAGGGTTTCATGGCTTTCCTCCTGCAGATACTCTGCTGAACAATATACCTTTCCCGGGCCCGTTCGTCAATGGCTTTTCCCTTGACATGTATTCGAAAGTCGCATAGAATCAAGTGAATTGGCAAAAGGAGAGAGATAAGTTGGAAAAGGATTTGAACAAGATCTGCATGGATATCCGGTGCGACACCATCATGAGCATCGGGCATCTGGGCGTGGGCCACATCGGCGGCTGCCTTTCCGTGGTGGAGCTGCTGGGGGTCCTGTATTTCGAGGCCATGCGCATCGATCCGAAGCAGCCTAAAATGGCGGGGCGGGACCGGTTCATCTGTTCCAAGGGCCACGCGGGCCCCGCGGTGTACGCGACCCTCGCCAACCGGGGCTACTTCGACAAGGCGGAGCTGCTGACATTGAAACAGGGGGGCACCAACCTGCCCAGCCACTGCGACATGCTGCGGACCACCGGCATCGACATGACCACCGGGAGTCTTGGCCAGGGCTTCTCCTGCGCCGTGGGCGCGGCCCTGGGCGCCAAGCTCGCCAAGGACGGGGCCATCGTCTACACCCTCATCGGCGACGGGGAGAGCCAGGAGGGCCAGGTCTGGGAGGCGGCCATGTTCGCCGCGGCCAAGGGTCTCGACAATCTTATCGCCTTCACGGACTACAACAAGCTTCAGATCGGCGGCACCATCGCCGAGATCAACGACATCGCTCCCCTCGCCGAGAAGTGGGCGGCCTTCGGCTGGCACGTGATCGAGGTGGAGGACGGCAACGATGTGGAGCAGGTCTCCGCCGCCGTAGCTCACGCCCGGCTGGGCGTGGGCAGCGGAAAGCCCACCATGGTCATTTTGAATACGGTGAAGGGCTGCGGCGTCCCCTGGATCGTGGAGCTGGGCGCCGGAAACCACAACGCCAACGTCACCGAGGAACAGGCTCAGGCGGCCGTCCGGGCCATTCGAGGGGAGGCATAAACCGATGGAAATGAGAGCTATGTACGCCCAGTGCCTGGGCGAGCTGATGGAGCGGGACGAAAAGCTCGTCCTGCTGGACGCGGACCTTTCCAAGGCCTGCGGCACCTTCCCGCTGCGCAAGCGCTTCCCGGATAGGATCTACGACTGCGGCGTGGCGGAGCAGAACATGATCTCCATCGCCGCGGGCCTTGCAAGCTACGGCTATAGGCCCTGGGCGGAGAGCTTCGCTCCCTTCGCCACCAGGCGGGTCTGCGACCAGATCGCTATCTCCGTGTGCTACGCCAAGCGGAACGTGAAGATCGTGGGCACGGACCCGGGCATCGCCGCAGAGCTGAACGGCGGCACCCACATGTCCCTGGAGGACGTGGGCGTGGTCCGGTCCATCCCGGGCCTGGTGGTCTTCGAGCCCACGGACACGGTGCAGCTGAAGGCCGCCATGCCGGTGCTCCACGCCTACGAGGGCCCCGTCTATATGCGCATGAACCGGAAGGAGTTCCCCACGGTGTTCCCGGAGGGCTATACCTTCGATCTGTTCAAAGCCGACACCCTGCGGGAGGGCGAGGACGTGACCGTTCTCGCCGCGGGCCTCATGGTCAGCGAATCCCTGAAGGCGGCGGAAGCTTTGGCTGACGAAGGGATCTCCTGCGAGGTCGTCAACGTCCACACCGTAAAGCCCATCGACCGGGCGGCCATCCTCGCCTCTGCGCAGAAGACCGGCGTCGTCGTCACGGCGGAGAACCACAACGTGATCGGCGGCCTCCATTCCGCCGTGCTGGAAGCATTCGCCCATGAGCGCATCCCCGTGTGGGCCGTGGGCGCGGAGGACCGGTTCGGCGAGGTGGGGAAGCTCCCCTATCTCAAGGAGGCCCTGGGCCTCAACGCCGCCCACGGGGCCGCCGTAATCAGGGAAGCGGTCCGGGCGAAGTAAAGGGAGAGAAGCCATGGCGTCCACCGGCATCTGCGTCTATTGCGGCGCGCCGATCTCCTCCTCCAGCCAAAAGTGTCCCCATTGCGGGGCCGACAACCCCCTATACGTGGTGCCGGTCCGCACGGCGGGCGCGAATCCTGAAGCGGAGGAGAAGGAGCAGCCCGCGTCCACGGGCACCTGCCCCTATTGCGGCGGCACGCTGCGCTCCGATCAGAAGTTTTGCACCAACTGCGGGGCGGAGAACCACAACGTGAACGGCGGCCGCCATTCCGCCGTGCTGGAAGCATTCGCCCCTGAGCGCATCCCCGTGTGGGCCGTGGGCGCGGAG
>JAZRUD010000450.1:0-7774 GCA_045652385.1 Clostridia bacterium | reverse complement strand
TTCCTGACAGACCCTCTGGGTTTCCAGGGGATTTTTCAGTTGTATCCGAAGAAGGCGTGTGGTACAATGCAGGCGAACAGTTTATAGACAGGGAGCAGCTATGATACGAAAGATATTCCGGCAGATGCTGGTGACACAGATCCTGTCCGCCATGACGGTCATGCTCTGCATGCTGGTGGACAGCATGATGATCGGCCGCTTTTTGGGCGTGGACTCCATGACCGCCTACGGCCTCGCGAACCCGGTGCTGCTCATCTTCGCCGCCTACGGGGCCATGCTCTCCGCGGGCATCCAGGTCATGTGCGGCAAGACCATGGGCGTGGGCGACCGGGAGGGGACCGACGCCTGCTTCTCCGCGTCGGGGGTGCTGGCCCTCAGTGTGTCCCTCGCGGGCATGGTGCTCATCTTGATCCTGGTGAACCCGGTCTGCTCCCTCCTGGGCGCGGGCAAACCCGGGCCGGACAACCCGGTCTTCTATCTCACCCGGGACTATCTGCGGGGCTTCATCGTCGGCGCGCCGGCCTTCATCGTGGCTCAGATCATGGTGCCCTTCCTGCAGATCTCCGGCAACCGCATCCGCCTCGCCCTCGCCGTGGTGGTGATGACCGTCAGCGACATCGCCTTCGATCTTTTGAACGTGTTCGTCTTTCACGGTGGGACGTTGGGCATGGGCCTCGCCTCCAGCTTCAGCTACTATCTGGCGCTGATCGTGGGCCTGGGATACTTCTTCAGGAAGGACTGTATGTTCAAGCTGAAGTGGAAGGCGGTGCAGAAAAAGGTCTGCGCCAAGCTCTTCGAATACGGGGTGCCCACCATCATCAATTCCCTGGCCATGGTGGTGCTGGTCTTCACCCTCAACAAGATTTTGCTCTCCGTGGGCGGGAACACGGCCGTGGCGTCCTACTCCGTGATCTCCACCGTGGGGAACATCTGCTACTGCTTCGGCTCCGGCGTGGCGTCGGTGTCCCTCCTGCTGGCGGCCATCTTCTACAGCGACGAGGACAGGACCGCCATCTATACCCTGGTCAGGACCCAGACCTACTACGCCGCCGTCCTGGACGCGGCGCTGGTCCTGGCGGTGTTCCTTCTGGCGCCGGCGCTGGTCAGCCTGTTCCTGAACGATCCCGCGGCCCGGTCCATCGCGGTGCAGGGCCTGCGGCTGTTCAGCTTTTCGCTGCTGCCCTGCTCGCTGAACACCACCTTCAAGAATTACTACCAGGGCGTGAACCGGGTCCGGTTCACCGAAATCATCTCCCTCCTGCAGAACGTGACCTTCCCGGTGCTGTGCGCCTTTGTGCTGAGCTGGCTTTTCGGGACCACCGGCGTGTGGCTGTCCTTCCTGGGCGGGGAGCTGCTGACCATGATCGTCATCTGCGCCGTGGTCTGGTCGAAGAATAAGAAGCCGGCTCTGAACGCGGAGACCTTCGCTCTGCTCCCCAAGCTCTTCGGCGTCAAACCCGAGGACACGCTGGAGATGACGGTCCGCTCCAAAGAAGAGGCGACGGAGGCGTCCGTAAAGGCGGCGGAATTCTGCAAAGCCCATGGGGAGAGCGCCCGCAGGAGCATGCTCATCTCCCTTTGCGTGGAGGAGATGGTCAACAACATCGTGGAGCACGGGTTCAGGAAGGAACGCCAGGATCAGAGCGTGGACGTGCGCATTCTCTTCAAGGGCAGCAGCCGGATCATCCGCATCCGGGACAACTGCGTGAACTTCGATCCGGTGGAGTATTTGAAGCTCCACGAGAGCGACGACCCGGCAGCCCACATCGGCATCCGCATGGTCATGAAGATGGTCAAGAGCGCCAACTACGTGAACTCCCTGGGCCTCAACAACCTGACGCTGGTCCTGTGAATTTTTACGGGGGTCGGCCTGTGTCGGCCTCTTTTTTTGTTGCCATGCGGGCCGAAATGCAATATAATAAATCAATAGGGCGAAACGGCCCGAAACCAACCATAGACTGAGCTTACGACAAGAAAGGAAACGGTATCCATGAAGACGGATGTGATCACGATCAATCCTCTGGGCGAGGGCATGACGGAAGCGCTGAAGGAGACCGAACGGGCGGCGGCCTTTCGGGGACTGACACCGAAGGAAAGTTTGCGGCTGCGGCTCCTCGCGGAGGAGATGATGGGCATGCTGCGGACCATCGTGGGCGAAGGCAAGTCCAGCTTTTGGGTGGAGTCGGAGGGGAAGACCTTCTCGCTGCACCTGCTGGCCGGGGTGCGGATGAACGCGGATCTCCGAGACGATCTTTTGAAGACCGCCACCTCGGGAAAGAACGCCGCCGTGAAGGGCTTCATGGGCCGGATACGAGACATCTTCACCAAGCTTGCCGAGCCGGACGGCAGCACCGCCGGTCCCGCAGACTACGGCTTCTCCTATGTGGACGTTTCCAGCTTCGACGCCTCCATGGGCGTCACCACCCACGGCATGCTCTACGGCTGGTCCATGAAGGAGTATCGCAGCGCGGTGGAGGAGCATCGGGCGGAAGAGCCGGACAAGTGGGACGAGCTGGAGAAATCCATCACCGCCCGTCTGGCCGACGAGGTCAAGATATTCATCCGCGGCAACACCGTGGAGATGGTCATTGAAAAAACATTCTGAAGGAGGAGAAGTATGAGATCAGACAGCATTATGATCGACAACAAGGGAAACGGGCTCGAAACGGCGCTTTCCCAGACGGAAGCTCTGGCGAGGCTTTGCGGTTTGAACGACAAGGAGACCCTGCGGCTCCAGATGCTCACCGAGGAGATGATGGGCATGGTGCGCAGCATCACGGGAGAGATGAACGGCCAATTCTGGATCGAAAACCAGGACAAGGTTTTCACACTGCATCTTTCCACCAAGACGGTGATGGACGCGATCAGGCGGTATCAGTTCCTCTCCACCTCCACCGCCAACAGGAACGAAGCCGCCAAGGGATTCATCGGCTTCCTGCGGGACAAGTTTGAAGCCGCTATGCTGTCCGAGGACAACAACATCTATTATGATTCCAACGGCAGAGCCCTGGACGAGGCGCCGGAGGAGAACGAATGGGATCGGTACGAGCGTTCCATCCTGCGTAAGCTGGCCGACGAGATCCGGATTGGCGTCCGCGGCGGCAACGTGGAAATGGAAGTCGTGAAGAAATACTGACACAAAACATCACATAAAGGAGAATACATATGACTATCGAACAGATCAAGAACGGCAACGCGTTGATTCTGGCCCTGGAAGGCCGCTTGGACACCATGACCGCCCCCCAGCTGGAGGCGGCGCTGAAGGAAGCTCTGCCCGGCGTGGAAGCGCTGACCTTCGATTTTGAAAAGCTGGAGTATATCTCCTCCGCCGGCCTTCGGGTGCTCCTGTCCGCCCAGAAGACCATGAACAAGCAGGGGACCATGAAGGTGATCCATGCCAACGAGATGATCTTGGAGATCTTCGAGGTCACCGGCTTTGCGGATATCCTGAACATCGAATAAATACCTCTACGAGGAGGTCACGTCATGAAAAAGCTGTTGGCGATCCTGCTGGCTTTGCTGCTGCTGTTCAGCGCAGCCGCCTGCACTGAGAAGAAAGAGGAGAAGCCGGCTGCGGCCGACCCGACCCAGTTCAAGACCATCGGCGACGTGCTGGAATACGAATCCCCCTCATCCTGCTGCTATGAGGATCTGTATATCCACGTCTTCGAGAAGGACGGCGTGTATTACCGGGTGGACGCCGACATCACGAAGGAGACCGCCCAAAAGGTGTTCGAGCTCGACTACTTCGATCCGGACAAGGAGCAGAAGACCCGGGACCTGCTGGGAGATCTGCCCATCAAGCGGACCTACGTCCTGTCGGAGGCGCTGCTCTCCCAGGCGGAGCTGGACGCCCTGGCGGGCAAGACCGGCCAGGACCTGCTGGACATGGGCTTCGTGCCTCAAGGCAGCTACGGCTTCGGCGAGGCGATGTCCTGGGCTTCCCTGGACAAGGGACCCTTCCAGTATCAGGTTAACTTTGTGGAGCACGTGATCGTGGAGGACGACGAGCCCAACGTGGCGGAGGTCATCCGGCCCCTCACGGTGAAGGACGCCGCCTATTGCGGAGTCTCCGACTACTGCACGGCATGGGATTTCGATCTCAAGGGCGGGCGGACGCTGGCGGAGTATGAGGAGCAGTTCAACTGGGAGAACGAGACGATCTTCTATTCGATCCCCGAGATCCCCCTGGAGGAGAGCCCCTTCAAGACCCTGGGCGACGCCTTCGCCTGCCAGTCGGAGACGTATCAGGCTGCCGCTTCCGACGATATGTACGTCTACGTTTTCGCCAAGGACGGCGCCTACTATCGGGTGGAGGCCGACATTACGCCGGAGCTTCTCGAGCAGGTGGACGCGCTGGACTTTCTCGACGAGAACTACAGCCGGAATCTGACCGATCTGATCGGGCATCTGGCCATCACCCGGGTGGCGGACCTGTCCGCCTGCATCCCGCCCCAGGAGGAGCTGGACATGCTCGTCGGCATGACCGGCGAGGAGCTGCTGCAGATGGGCTTCGAATACGGCAGCGGCTATTCCTTCTTCGATAAGGCGGAGATGTATCTTCAGAAGGATCTCTGCGAGTATCACTTCTATTTCAATGAGACCGTGCCGGAGATGGAGGACTATGACGCAGCGCTGGACGAGATCATGAAAGGCCTGACCGTGGCCAAGGTGGAGTTCTTCCAGCTGTCGGACGTCTGCTCCGATCCGGACCTGACCTACTGAAGAGGGAGGACTGCCCATGAAAAACAACACACGGCTCTTCAAACCCTGGCTCATTCTGCCCCCCAAGGTGCTGGCTGCCCTGCTCATTTTGGTCGCCATGGCGGTGATCGGCATCGGCGTGTACATAGGCTTCTTCCAAAGCCGGGGGTTTGAGAGCGCCACGGCCACCATCGTCCGCATCGATGAAGAGGACGACACGACCAGTACCGAGGCCAACGACAAGACCTATACCACCACCGTGACCTATACCGTGGACGGCAAGACGTACACGGAGATTCTGGACACCTACGCCTCCAGCTATAAAGTGGGCAAGGAGGTTAAGATCAAGTACGATCCTGCCGACCCGGCCACCATCCGCGCGGACAGCCCCGGCATCGCCCTCTATCTCATCGGCCTGGGCGTGGTGCTGCTGGCGGTCTCGATCATTACCATCGTCAGGAACAGCCGGCAGCGCAGCGAAGTGCGGGAGGAAGGGACCGTGGACGGCGAGCTCCAGCCCCTCTTTGCGCCTTCCCGGCAGCTTGCCGAGGAGCGGGAGGTCTATTTCCTCACCGATCAGGGCACGGCCAAGGGCACCTGCCACCTGGAGGACGGGGACAGGAACCTTCTCTATGAAGCGCTGTGCGACAAGTTCTCCCTGGTGGGCGATTCCCTGTACACCTTCGTGGACTACGAGCACGACACCAGAAAACATCATTCCGTGGGCAAGACCCTGACCCAATCCTCCAACGGTCTCTTCGCGCTGGACAACCATTCCTCCTTCCCCTTGGACGGCAAGGATATCTGGAAGGCTCTCCACGAAAACGGCGTCCGCATCGAGACCGGCCTGGACGGCCTCAAATGGGCCTACACCCTCTATCGGGACGAGGAACAGATCGCGCGGATCGTCAGCACCAACCATAAGGTCCACGAGGAGGATGAGGGCGGCATCCTGTCCAAGATGCCCTTCCCCGGATTCTTCCGCATCTGGACCCGGGAGGAGAATCTGGACGTCGTATTTTTGACCGCTTTCGCCATCGGCCGGACCGATATGATGCTATACAACTAAAGAGCGGGAAGGGAACATGAAAACTGGAAAACGGATAGGACTTCTGATCCTGGCCGTCGCCCTCATGGCGGCCATCGGGGTCAGCATATATCGAGAAAATCGGGGAGGGACGGCTGCGGCAGCCGTTCCTTCTGCGCCTGCGGCGACGGTCGAACCGGTCCAAACGGCGGAGACGAAGATCGAACCCACGCCGGAGCCTGCGCCTACGGCGGAACCGGCGGGGCCTGACTACGGCGATCCCGCGTCCTGGGCCTATTTCGCCCTGGGCGAGGAGAAGGACGTGGACGTGTTCCTCATCTGCCCCCTGGTGGACACCCGGAGCGAACGGAACGCTTACGACCTGAACGACAAGCTCAAGGGCCGGTTCGTCAGCGCCCTCGATATGGAGAAGGGCATCTATGAGGACGTGGGGCGGCTCTATTCCCCCTACTACCGCCAGATGTCCGCAGGCGCCTACCGGCTCTCCGAACCGGAGCGGGAGAAGGCCAAGACCGGGGCCTATGCCGACGTTTCGGCCGCCTTCCGCTGGTATCTCGATCACGAGAACGGCAGCAGGCCCCTCGTCCTGGCCGGCTTCTCCCAGGGGTCCGAGATGTGCCTGGAGCTGCTGAAGGAGTTCTTCGGGGACACGGCGGAGGGCAACGCCCTGCGGGAACGGCTCGTCACCGTGTTCGCCATCGGCTGGCGGGTGACGGAGGAAGATACCGCCGCCTATCCCCAGATTGTGCCCGCACAAGGAGAACGGGATTTGGGCACGGTGGTGAGTTTCGACTGCGAGGACGGGACCCTCACCGACACCATTATCCTGCCGGCGGGGGTCAAGACCCTGTCCATCAACCCTCTGAACTGGAAGACGGACGGCACTTTGGCGGACCGCTCCTTGAATCTGGGCGCGGTCATGGCCACGGGGGCGGAACCTGTCCCTGCCATGTGCGGCGCATATATCGGCGACAGGGGCCAGCTGGTGGTGACGGACGTAAGCGCGGGGGACTATCCCCCGGGCCTGGATCTCTTCCCGGCGGGAGCCTTCCATGTGTACGATTATCTGTTCTTCTTTATGAACCTGAAGCAAAACCTTTCCGATCGTGTGGCGGCCTACTTCGAGGCCCGGCGTGGGGAGGCCCTATACCAACTGCTGGAAGACCTGCTGACGGCCTATGAGCAGCCCGCGGCTGAAGACGGGCAGAAGATCGAGGCGGATCTTGCCGCCATCCGGGCGGTCAGCGGGGCGGATTATCCCGTCGCCAAGGCCATCGCGGACCACTGGCGCCAGGTGTATCTCGATCCCGACTATACCCTTTGCTGCCACGGTGAGGGCGATCTGGCTCCGGAGCTTGCCGCGGCGGGCATCCCCGACGCCGCCACCCACGCCTTCGTGGTGCTGGGCTACGAGCTGCTGAACGGGGAGATGACCGACGAGCTGAAGGGGCGCTGCGAAGCGGCGGCCGCGGCGGCCCGGTCCTTCCCCAACGCCATCCTGGTCTGCTCCGGCGGCGCCACCGGTCCCAACAACCCCGACAAACATACGGAAGCGGGGCTCATGAAGCAGTACTTGGCGGAGGTGTGCGGCATCGACCCGGAGCGCATCTTCACGGACGAACGGGCCATGACCACGGCGGAGAACGCCGTGAACACCTTTGCCATTATGAAGGAGCAGGGAGTGGAGTCCATGACCATCGTCACCTCCTCCTATCATCAGCGGTGGGGCCAGGCCCTCTACAACGCCCTGGCGGCCATCTACGAGCAGCAGCAGGGCTACCATGCCCGGCTCATCGGCAACTATTGCTTCGATACCCAGCCCTCGGTGGACGTCTTCCTCCACGACGATTGGTTCGCCATCTATCAGCTGGGAGAGATATTGGACCTGCCCGCAGCCCAGCGGAAGCGGCTGCCCGACGTGTACGCCCTGCTCGGGATGTGATCCCAGCAGGACGATCCGACAGTTATTCGATCAAGGAGATTTGAGGCCATGGCAGAGGAGAAGCGGTTCGCCAAGGCGAC
>JAZRUD010000449.1:0-3064 GCA_045652385.1 Clostridia bacterium | reverse complement strand
TCCGTGGGCTTCGGCCCCAGCATCTCCTGGGACAACGACGACGACGTCCACTCCGGCCGCATCGTGCCCCTCCTGGTGGAAGACAGCACTCCCTCCCAATTCGGCATCCTATATCGGAAGAGCAGCGGCCCCAGCGTGGCCGGGCAGAAGCTGATGAAGGAGATCCAGGACTATACCGAGCGGCTCACCCTGTCAGAAGGGCCGGAGACCGGTCGATTGATGAAATGATCCCCTGCGCCGATGAATCATCGGCGTTTTTTATATGTCCGCGCCTATGGAACCATTGACAACCCATATTTTACGGCGGCCTGTCTGAACGATACAATGAAACAAAAAAAGGAGTTCCCCCTTCATGGAAGAGCTGCATGTCACGGAGCGGTTGGCCGCCTATGCGATGAACCATCGCTTGTCTCCTAAGGACTATGAAACCTATCTCCCCTATTTCAAGGCCTGCCTGCTGGACTGGATGGCCACCATGGCCGTGGGCAGGGATGAGGATTGCTGTCGGCTGGCGGAGGATTTGATCGAACGCCGGGGCAGCCGAGGCCTCAGCGCAGCGGTGCTGCTCAAGACGCGGATCAGTGCTGCAGACGCGGCCCTGTTGAACACCATAGCGGGACACGCCATCGACTACGACGACGTCCATGAGACAGACGGCCTTCACCTGAACAGCCCCATTTTGAGCGCCGCTTTCGCCGTGGGAGACGAAACCGACGCCACGCTGGCAGATGTATTCGAAGCCACGGTGACGGGCATGGACGTGACCAACGCCGTCTGTAGACTCCTGACCCGAGGCCATACCCGGCGCAACTGGCACACCACGGCCACCCTTTCCGTATTCGGTGCAGCGGCCGCCGCCGGACGGTTGCTGGGCCTTTCCGTGGAGCAGATGCAGTGCGCTTTCGGCATCAGCGCCAGCTGCTCGGCTGGACTGCTGGCCAATCTGGGCACCATGACCAAACCCCTGCAGGTGGGCTACGCCGCCCAGCGGGGCGTGGAGGCCGCCTATCTTGCCAAAGACGGCTTCACCGCCCACAAGACCATCTTCGATTCCGAATACCCCGACATGGTCAGCGACCAGGTGGACCGGGAGGCAGGCCTGAACTTTTTAGAGAATGGGGGCGGCACCATCGCCCATCTGACCTTGAAGCGGTTCCCCTGCGGGGTCCCCACCCACGCCAACATCATGAACATGCTGAAACTCCGGGAGGAACACAGCTTCACCGACGAGGACATCGAGCGGATCGACGTGGCCATCTCCCCCTTCACCATGGCCAGCGGCTGCGGCCCCCTTATGAGCCGGTCCCGGCTGGAGCTGGGCAGCCAAGGCAAGTTCAGCGTGCCCTTCGTGGCGGCCGCCGCCGCCCGGTTCGGACGAGTGGATTCCGGCACCTTCACCGAGGAGAACGTTCATGATCCCAGGATCATTTCTCTCATGGAGCGGACGCAGGTGACCGTAGACGATACTTTGGTCAGCACCGACGCCCACATGACCGTGACATTGAAGGATAGACGCAGCCTCTACAGCCTCACCAAAAACGTGCGCACCGGCGAGACCCTGGCGGATAAGCAGGCCATCGCCCGGGCCAAGTTCCAAGCAGAGCACAGCCACCTTTGGAGCGACGAAACGGCGGCAGCATTAAGGAACACCGTGGAGCATATCCCTCTGGAGGATCGGGCCAAAACTTTGACGAATCAGCTGATCGAATGCTGATCGCCTTTCTTAATAAGGCCCACCTATATCAGCATAAAGCCCCGGTATTTTACTTCTCGCGTCCTGTGCCGTAAACTGAAGGTACAACAAGTGAGGAGGAAAAAAGACTATGGCACAGGCATTCCACTGGGAACTGATGGACCAGATGAACCCGGAGCTGCACACCAGATTTTCCGCCATGTCCGCCCAGATCAATGCGGACGAGGTGATCCCCAAGAAATATCGGGAAATGATGATCCTCTCCATGGCCTGCGTGCTCCGCTGCATGCCCGCCGTGAAGGCCCATGCCGCCAACTGCGTGAAACTCTACGGCTGCACCAAGGAGGAGCTCTACTGCGTGGTGGCCTCCGCCATCACCATGGGGGGCGTCCCCGCCTATCGGGAGAGCTGCGCCGCCCTGGAGGAGCTGTTCAATTCCCTGTAACCCCGTCACACAGCCTGCCGACTCGGCGGGCTTTTTCCATAGGACGAATTCTTGGATCAGGAAAGGAAACCAATCATGACAAGCGCATTCAACGAGAATCTGGAATATCGCACGGACAACTGGTACCTCTGCCCCACCGACTTTTTGCCCGAAATCCGAGAGCAGTATCATTTCGCAAAGCAGATCAAGGTGACCGACTGTACCCTTCGGGATGGGGAGCAGCAGGCGGGCGTTGTCTTCACAAAGGACGACAAGATCGAGATCGCCAAGGCTCTGGATCGTCTGGGCGTCCATGAGATCGAAGTGGGCACTCCCGCTTCCTCCGAAGCAGATAAGCTGGCCGCCTATGAGATCGCCCACATGGGCATGAAGAAGGCCAAGGCCACGGCTTTGGCTCGGGCCCTGAAGCAGGACATCGATTTGGTTTCCGACCTTGGCGTCTGGGGCGCCAACATAAGCTATCCCATCGGCGATCTGCAGCGCAAATCCAAGCTGAAAGTGGAGGACGACGCCTACATCGACCATTGCCTGGAGATCACGGCCTACGCCCGGTCCAAGGGCCTCCACGTAAATTTCTCCCCCTACGACACCACCCGCTGCAACATCCCCTTCCTGCTGAAGGTGATGCAAAAGCTCCACGATTCCAGCAACGTGGACCGCATCCGCCTGGTGGATACCGTGGGCTCCGCCACTCCTCAGGCCATGACCTACTATGTGAAGACCCTCAAGAGCGTGCTGAAGGAGATCCCCCTGGAGGTTCACGTCCACAACGATTTCGGCATGGCTATGGCCAACAGCATGGCTGCTCTCTGCGCCGGCGCCGAGGTGGTCTCCACCACCATGAACGGCGTGGGCGAGCGCAGCGGCAACACCCCCACGGAGGAGGTGGTCCTGACCCTTCAGCTTCTCTACGGTATCGATCTGGG
>JAZRUD010000448.1:0-2635 GCA_045652385.1 Clostridia bacterium | reverse complement strand
CGGTGGGGGAGCTTGAGGCCGTTGACCTCCTCGAAGGCCTTCACCATGTCGAGGACCGAGTAGCCCACGCCCGTGCCCAGGTTGAAGACCTCGGTGCCGGTGTGGGCCATGAGGTAGTCGATGGCGGCGGCGTGGCCCTCGGCAAGATCCATCACGTGGATATAGTCCCGCACGCAGGTGCCGTCGTGAGTGGGATAGTCGTCGCCGAAGATGACCAGCTCCCTGCGGACGCCGCAGGCGGTCTGGGTGATGAAGGGCATCAGGTTGTTGGGGATGCCGTTGGGCGCTTCGCCGATGCGGCCCGAGGCGTGGGCCCCCACGGGGTTGAAGTAGCGAAGGAGCACGGCGGACCATGCGGGATCGGCCTTGGCGTAGTCCCGGATGATCTCCTCGCACATGAACTTGGTCCAGCCGTAGGGGTTGGTGCAGCCCATGCGACCGGTCTCGTTGAGGGGCATCACGTTTTCCGTGCTGTAGACCGTGGCGGAGGAGGAGAAGATGATCTTCTTCACCCCGTTCCGGCCCATGACCTTCAGCAGCGTCATGGTGGACAGCAGGTTGTTCTCGTAGTAGCTGAGGGGCTTCTCCACGCTCTCGCCCACGGCCTTGAGGCCCGCGAAGTGGATGGCGCAGCCGATGTCGTGCTCCTGAAACACCCGATCGAGGGCCGCCTCGTCCCGCACGTCGATGCCGTAGAGGGGCACCTTCTTCCCCGTCAGCTCCTCCACCCGCTTGAGGGCTTCGGGAGAGCTGTTGCAGAAGTTGTCCACGGCCACCACGTCGTAGCCCAGCTCCAACAGAGCCAAACACGTGTGGGACCCGATGTACCCGGCGCCGCCGGTGACCAATACCTTCATATCTCTCTCCTTATATGAATTTATTCTTCTCCGAACGGAAAATAGGGGATAGGTTTCATTTTGAACAAATTGAGCTTGTGCAGCCGGTCGATGCGGGCCTTGGCCGCCTCGTCCTCGATGACGCCCTCCCGGATGTAGCGGTCGAGGGCGGCGTAGGTGAAGCCCAGGTTGTCCTCGTCGGTCTTGCCGCAGAGGCCGTCGCTGGGGACCTTCTCCACCAGCACCTCAGGGAGGCCCAGGGCGTGGCCGATGGCCTTCACCTCCCGGACCACCAGCTTCCCCAGAGGCGCGAAGTCCCCGGCGCCGTCGCCGTAGCGGGTGGAATAGCCCACGTAGTCCTCGGACCAGTTGCAGGTGTTGGCCACCCGGCCGTTGAGGGACTGGCTCAGGGCGTACTCGCAGCTCATGCGGATGCGGGGGGCCAGGTTGATGCGGGTCTGCTCGCTGATGGGGACGCCGGTCTTTTCGATCTCCCGGAGACACGCTTCGTAGGTGTCGTGGATGTTCAGGGTGTAGTGGCGGATGCCCCGCGTCTCCACCAGCAGGTGGGACATGTCGATGTCGGGCTGCTCGCCGTTGGGCATGAGCACCCCCACAACCCTGTCCTTCCCCAGCGCTTCCACGCACAGGCCCGCCACCACGGAGCTGTCCTTGCCGCCGGAGATGCCGATGACGGCGTTGCAGCCGGGGCCGTTCTCCTCGAACCAGTCCCGGATCCACCGGATCAGTTCGTCCTTCACTTTGTATGCGTCGAATGCCATGGTCGTACCTCCACAAAGGGTTTTTCTTATTTTACCCCGAAACGGCAGGGATTTCAACTGAAAAAACGGCGTTTCCACTATATATACGCACCGCCCGCGTCCCCCCGTTCATAGGATAAATATGAACGAATGATAGGAAACCGGGCGGCCCTTGAAGGGGTATGCTGACGCCATAGGGAGGATATGTATATGGAACACACCGTCAACGCTTTTATCGAATACCTGAAGGAGCAGGTGGGGGAGCCCTACCTGTGGGGCGGCCAGCACACCAGGCTGACGCCGGAGAACTACGTGAAGATCATCGAACGCAGGGAGGCGGGCCGGGGCGGCTACAGGGACGGCGAAAGCTACGCCCAGGCGGCCGTCGACTTCTGCAAAAAGAAGTTCGACGAAGGGGCCAGGGTCCTCTACGGCTACGACTGCTCGGGGCTGGGCTGCTACTGGCTCTATAACCTCGCCCGCCTCTACAAATGCGACGTGAACGCCAACACCATGATGGGCCGATGCCTTTTGAAGGACGAACCGCCCAAAAGGGGCTGGTGGGTGTTCCGGCTGGACGGGAAGCGGGCCAGCCACGTGGGCTACATGATCGACGACACCTGTCTCATCGAGGCCAAGGGCCGCCGGTACGGGGTGGTGAAGACCCGGTTTCGGGCGAAGGACTGGGACAGATGGGGCGTCCCCAAGGTGTTTGAAGGGGAGCTTATGCCCGGGCCCGCGCCGGAGCCCCCCGCCCCGGAGCCGGAACGCTTCGTGGAGGTGGTGGGCGGGTCCGTGAACGTGCGGACCTCGGACAGCAAAAAGGGCCCCATCCTCTTCACCGCCCATCGGGGCGACCGGTTCCCCTTCGTGTGCGTGGCCCCCTCCGGCTGGTACGAAATCGACACGAAAAAGGGGCAGGGGTTCATCACCAGCCTGTCCCGGTACACGAAGCTGATTTAGTCCGCGCGGCTGCCGCGCAGCCGCACATCGAATCCGCAGGGATACGTCGAGCCCTCAGGGCACATCAATCCCCCA
>JAZRUD010000447.1:0-2453 GCA_045652385.1 Clostridia bacterium | reverse complement strand
CTTCAGGGTGACCATGATGTTGTTGAGGAACACGCTCTCGGAACCGAAAGCGTTCTCCCCCAAAGTCACGATGGCGTCCCCGGCGGTGATCATGACGGCGGCCTTAAGGAGTTCCCCGGCCTCGATCCGCTCCCCCGCATCCAGAAAGGCCGTGGGACCGGAGACGGACGCGGCCCGCGGGGATACCTGCATGCCCGCGCTCTCGGAAATGAGCCCGCTGTCGAAGGCCCGGCACAGGGTCAGCACGGCCGGGAGCTTGCGAAGCCCCGCCACGTTCTTAACCTCCGACCCCTTTTTGTCCAGCAGGGGCTCGGCCCGCCCCGGCAGGGACAGGCAGTAGGCGGGGACGGACACGGTCACGGGGTCCTCCTCCCCCCAGGCCCCCACGGGCAGCAGCAGGATGAACACGGTCAACACCACAGAAACGAAACGGCGCACAGGCGAATCCTCCTTTTGGGATAAGCCTATGCGCCGCGATGGACAAAGATGTGTTTTCCCTATAGCCGCTTCACAAAGCAGATGATCCGGCCCGCCTCCTGAAAGCCCGCGGCCAGATGAAAGCGCAGACTGTCTTCGTTGGAAAGCTCGCAGTCGCTGGCGAACTCCCGGCAGCCCTTCTCCCGGGCCCAGGCCTGGCACCGTTCCAGCAGAGCCTTGGCGACGCCCTTGCCTCGCAAGGGTTCCCGGACGAAGATGCCTTCAAGATACCCCACCGGCGACGATTCGCAGCCCTCCACATAGTCTCGGCGCAGCTGGCACTGGGCGAAGGCTTCCCACCGGCCTCCCTCCTGCCAGCCGAAGACGGCGGCGTCCTTCGCCTCAAGGAGCGCTGTAAACTCAGCCCCCAGCCCTTCACGGCTGTGGTCCGGCCAAAGCTCCAAGGCGAGGTCCGTCAACGCCTCGGCGTCCGACGCCCGCATCTGACGGATCATGCCGTTACCTCAAAATATCCTGCAGGAAGGATTCCCCCGCGTGCCAGGGGGCGCCGGTCAGATAGTCGTAGATGGTGGCGGCGATATCCGCGAAGCTCCGGCGCACGCCCAGATCCACTCCGCCCTTCACGGGCTTGCCCCAAACCAGCAGGGGGATGTGCTCCCGGGTGTGGTCCGTGCCGTGGTGGGCCGGATCGCAGCCGTGGTCGGCGGTGATCATGAGGATATCCTCGTCCTTCATAAGGCTCATGATATCGGGAAGCTGCTCGTCGAAGCGCTCGAGAGCCTTGGCGTAACCCTCCACGTCCCGGCGATGGCCGTAGAGCATGTCGAAATCCACCAGATTGGTGAAGATGAAGCTGCCCGTGCCGTCTGCGACGAACCGCTTGGTGGCCTCTACGCCGGTTTCGTTGTTCTTGGTGTGGTCCACGATGTCGATGCCCCGGTGGCAGAAGATGTCCTCGATCTTGCCGATGGCCACCACAGGCAGGCCCTGGCCGTGGAGCCCGTCCAGGATGGTGTCCTCGAAGGGCGGGATGGCGTAGTCCTTCCGGTTCTCCGTGCGGACGTACTTGCCGTCCTTCTTCGTGAAGGGGCGGGCGATGACCCGGCCCACCAGATACTCGCCCTGGAGCATCTCCCGGGCGATCTCACAGATGCGGTAGAGCTCGTCCAGGGGGATGATCTCCTCACAGGCCGCCACCTGGAACACGCTGTCCGCAGAGGTGTAGACGATGGGTTTGCCGGTCTTCACGTGCTCGTCGCCCAGGCGCTCGATGATCTCGGTGCCGCTGGCCACCTCGTTGCCCAGGGTGCCCCGGCCGATCGCCTTCTCGAACTCGTCCATGAGGGCCTTGGGGAAACCGTCGGGAAAGGTCTTGAAGGCGGTCTTCTGGATGAGACCCGCCATCTCCCAGTGGCCGCAGGTGGTGTCCTTAGCGTGGGTCACCTCCATACACTTGCCGTAAGCGCCCTCCACGGGGCCTTCCCACCTGGGCAGGGGGCTGCCCTCGATGTGGCCGATGCCGAGGCGGCGCATGTTGGGGATGTTCAGGGGATGACGCTCCTGGATATGGCCCAGGGTGTTGGCTCCCACGTCGTCGAATTCCGCCGCATCGGGCAGGGCGCCGATGCCCACGCTGTCCAGAACGATCAAAATGGCTCTTTTGCTCATACAGCACGCTCCTGTTCAAAACTTTGCTTCAGTATATCAAATCCCGAACCGATTGGCAACCGTTCAAGGCGATATCCCGGTCGTTGATCCGGCGCAGCTCCCGCAAGAAGGCGTCCCGGCCCCGATCGTAGGGAAGCAGGAGCTTCACGTGCTCATAGACGGCGAAAAGGAACTCCCCGTTGGTGGGCATGCCCTGCTTGTCCTGAGCGCTGTAGCCGAAATACTGGCGCTGCACTCCCTTCCCCGCCAGCCGCCAGCAGCTCTCCACCCCATGGCGCATGGCCCGATCCACCATGACCGGGGAGGAGTTGTGGCGCTTGGACAGGGCGGGATAGAGCTGCTGCATG
>JAZRUD010000446.1:0-3194 GCA_045652385.1 Clostridia bacterium | reverse complement strand
CTGCAAGCTGACGCTGAACGTGAAGGACGGGATCATCGAGGAAGCTCTGGTAGAGACCATCGGCTGTTCCGGCATGACCCACTCCGCCGCCATGGCTTCGGAGATCCTCATCGGCAAGACCCTTCTCGAGGCCCTGAACACTGACCTCGTCTGCGACGCCATCAACACCGCCATGCGGGAGCTGTTTTTGCAGATCGTCTACGGCCGGACTCAGAGCGCCTTCTCCGACAACGGCCTGCTGGTGGGCGCGTCTCTCGAGGATTTGGGCAAAGGCCTCAGGTCCCAGATCGGCACCATGTTCGCCACCCGTGAAAAGGGTCCCCGGTATCTGGAGATGACCGAAGGCTACTGCTCTCGGATGGCCCTCAACGCCGAGGGTGAGATCATCGGCTACGAGTTCATCAGCTTGGGCAAGATGATGGACTTCATCAAGGCCGGCATCGAACCCGCCGAAGCCCTGAAGAAGGCCACCGGCCACTACGGTCAGTGGGACGCCGCCGCTAAGTACATCGATCCCCGCAAGGAATAAGGGAGGAACAGACTATGGCATTGTTTGAGAATTACGACCGCCGCATCGCCAAGATCAACGGCGTCATCAAAGAGTACGGCATCTCATCCGTGGAGGAGTGCCGGGAGATCTGCAAAGCCGCCGGCTTCGATCCCTACGAGATCGCCAAGGGCATCCAGCCCATCTGCTTCGAGAACGTGTGCTGGGCCTACTGCGTGGGCGCCGCCATCGCCCTGAAAGCCGGCGCCAAGAACGCCGAGGAAGCCGCCCGCTACATCGGCATCGGCCTCCAGAGCTTCTGCATCGACGGCTCCGTGGCCGAGAACCGCAAGGTGGGGTTGGGCCACGGCAACCTGGCCGCCATGCTGCTGAGCGACGAATCCAAGTGCTTCGCCTTCCTGGCCGGCCATGAGTCCTTCGCCGCCGCCGAGGGCGCCATCGGCATCGTCCGCAACGCCAACAAGGTCCGCAAGCAGCCCCTCAGGGTCATCCTCAACGGCCTCGGCAAGGACGCGGCTCAGATCATCTCCCGCATCAACGGCTTCACCTACGTCCAGACCCAGTTCGACTACTATACCGACGAGCTGAAGATCGTCCGTGAAATCCGCTACTCCGAGGGCGAGCGGGCCAACGTCCGCTGCTACGGCGCCGACGACGTCCGCGAGGGCGTGGCCATCATGCACTTCGAGGGCGTGGACGTGTCCATCACCGGCAACTCCACCAACCCCACCCGGTTCCAGCACCCCGTGGCCGGCACCTACAAGAAGGAGTGCATAGAGCAGGGCAAGAAGTACTTCTCCGTGGCCTCCGGCGGCGGGACAGGCCGAACTCTCCATCCCGACAACATGGCCGCCGGCCCCGCCTCCTACGGCATGACCGACACTATGGGCCGCATGCATTCCGACGCTCAGTTCGCCGGTTCCTCCTCCGTGCCGGCCCACGTGGAGATGATGGGCTTCCTCGGCATGGGCAACAACCCCATGGTGGGCGCCACCGTGGCCGTGGCTGTGGCCGTCCAGAACAGCCTGACCAAATAATCGTAACAGCAAAAGGATGCTCCGGCCTTCGGGTCGGAGCATCTTTGCAGAGGGAGAAGGCCGATGACGATAGAGGAGATCCGCAGGCTGAACGGGTATCAGTGGGTCCGCCTGACGTGTGTGGACAAAACGGTGTTCGAGGGGGAGGCGGCGCACGATCCCGCGGACTATTGTTTCCATGAGTTCGGCCGGGACGAGGAAGCGGTGGAGATCGACCACTGGCTGTTCTATCTCAGCGACGTTGTCAGCGTGGAGCCCTCCGAAAAGAAGGACGTGAACCTGTGGATGAGCCGCCCCCTGCACCGGATGCACCTGGACCCGGAGGCTTTTGCCCGCATGGACGCGGGGGAGAAGACCATCGAGCTTCGGCTCTACGACGAAAAGCGCCGCCGTATCCAGGCCGGGGATATGATCCGCTTCGAAAGCACCGCCGACGAAACGGACGTGCTCTATGCCCAGGTCGCGGGCATGCGCTTCTTCGCTTCCTTCGACGAGCTCTACGCCGCTCTGCCCCTCACCGCCTGCGGCTATTCCGAGACGGAGGCAAAGACCGCCTCTCCCCGGGATATGGACAGGTATTACACCCCGGAGGAGCAGAAAAAGTGGGGCGTGGTGGGCATACAATTATTTTTCGATTTTTGAATTTTCCCTGCAACCTTTCGCCGGGCTGCGCTGTGTTATGGGCAAAGAGAAAAACAAAGGAGAAACAAACATGAAAAAGATTCTGATCGTACTGCTGACCGCCCTGCTGGTGCTGACCGCCGTCGCCTGCAAAGCCAAGGAAGAGCCGAAAGCGGCGGAAGAGCAGCCCGCCCAGGAGCCCGCCTCCGTGGGCACGATGGGCGGCTGGACCCCCGCGGCGGACTATGCTGTGACGGAAGAGCGCAAAGCCATCTTCGACAAGGGCATGGCGGCCCTGCTGGGCGTGGACTACGAGGCGCTGGCCTATCTCGGCTCCCAGGTGGTGGCCGGGACCAACCACGTCTTCCTGGTGAAGGGGACGGCCGTGGTGCCCACCCGGCCTGTTTCCTACGCCCTGGCATACCTCTATCAGGACCTGCAGGGGAACGTGAAGCTCATGAACGTGGCTGACCTGGGCATCGTGCCCCAGGAGGACGGCACCGTGACGCCGCCGGAGGAAGGGCCCATGGGCGCCTGGTACTACGCGGAGGACCCGGCCGTGACCGACGAGCGGCAGGCTTTCCTCAACAAGGCCCTGGAAGGCCTGGTGAGCGCCGCCTACGTCCCCGTGGCATATCTGGGCGAACAGGTGGTGGCGGGGCTCAACCGCTGCTTCCTCTGCCAGGTGACCCCCGTGGTCCCCAACGCTCAGCCCCACTACGCCCTCGTTTTCGTCTACACGGACCTGCAGGGGGGAGCGGAGCTCACGAAGGTCGTCGATCTGGACGTGGGCGCGCTGTGTACCTACGGCGGATAAACGAAAAGGGACAAACCTGTCGCAGCGGCAGATTTATCCCAGCACAGAGTTCCATCGAGGCCCTTTTCTTTCGGGAAAAGGGCCGATTGCTTTCAATTCGTTCCTGTCAGATACGCCCACAGCACGTCGGTCCCGTCCAGGACGCTCTCCAGTGTGGCGCTCTCCAGGGGGTTGTGGGAGATGCCCTTTCGGCAGGGAATGAACACCATGC
>JAZRUD010000445.1:0-3392 GCA_045652385.1 Clostridia bacterium | reverse complement strand
ATTCGGTCACGTCGATCTTCTTGGTGCAGCCGACGGAAAGAATCATGATCGCGACGAGCAGCCATGCCAGCAGAGTCTTGGTTTGTTTCATACGGTCCTCCTTATTGTATTTCGGTTTCAGTCATTGTCTGTATATAATCCGGAAAGAACCGGTATTCCCGCATTATTCCTTTACGCCGCCCACGTTCACGCCCTTGGCGAAGTACTTCTGGATGAAGGGATAGATGATGAGGATGGGCACGATGGAGCAGACGATCAGCGCGTAGATGACGGAGTCGGAGGCGTAGATCTCGTTCCAGCCCGACATCCGGTCGGGGTCCGTGAACTCCTCCAGCTTGAGCCGGATGAAGACCTGCAGGGGATGCTCGTTGGGGTTGGAGATCATCCGCCGGGCCCAGAAGTAGCCGTTCCAGCGGGAGATGGCGAAGAACAGAGCCACGGTGGCGATGGTGGACTTGCACATGGGAATGAAAACCTTGGTGAGGACCTGGAACTCCGAAGCCCCGTCCACGATGGCCGCTTCCTCGATCTCAGAGGGGACGCCCTCGAAGGCGTTGCGCAGCAGGATGATGTTCATGGCCGCCATGCCCATGGCGATGACCACCAGCCACTTATTGTCCGTGTTGCCCACGGAGTTGAACACGGCCTTTGTCTGCAGATAGTTCAGGTACTGGGGTACGAGACCGGCGGAGGACCACATGGTGAACACCAGGAAGAAGTTGAAGAACCGCCGGAACAGGAGCCGCCGCTTGGAGAGAGCATAGCCGCCCAGGATGGCCACGAACAGGGCCCAGACCGTGCCGTAGAAGGTGAGGAAGAGGGTGTTGGAGTAGGCGTTCCAGAACATGTTGTCGTTGAACATGCGCTTGAAGGCCTGGAACTGAACGTCCTTGGGGAAGAGAACGACCTGGCCGTATTCCACCGCAGCCCGGCCGCTGACGGCGGCGGAAATGGCGTAGAGGAATGGGTACAGGCAGATGATGGAGAACATGAGCAGCAGCGTATAGCTGATGATCTTGAAGATGAGTTCGGAGGCTTCCAGTTTGCGTTTCATGCTCGTCCCTCCTTAGTACAGCGATACGTTGGACGCCTTGCGGGCGATGGTGTTGGCTCCGATGACCAGCAGCATGCCGATGACGTTGTTCATCATCTCCGCCGCGGAGGCGATGCCCTTGGCCGCGCCTTCGAGACCGTAGCGGTTGGCGAAGGTGGAAACCACGTCGGCGGTCACATAGGTCTTGGGGTTATAGAGGAGCAGCACCTTCTCGTAGCCGATGTTCAGCAGGGAGCCGATCCTCGTGATGAGCATGATGACGACGGTGGACAGGATGCTGGGCAGGACCACGTAGCGCATCTGGGCCATCTTGCCGGCGCCGTCGATCTGGGCGGCCTCATAGCTGGTGGGCGAGATGGCGATGATGGCGGCGAAGTAGACGATGCTGTCATAGCCCGCGCCCTCCCAGATGCCGCTGATCTGATAGATCGCCCGGAAGAAGCCGGGGTTGTTGAGCAGGCCTGCGTTGGCCACCTCCCGGGAGATCAATCCCAGCGAAGAAAGGGCCTGGGAAACGATGCCCATGCCGGAGATGAGGGAGCCCTGCTTCACCAACATGGTGACCAGGGTGGTCATGACGACGGTGGACATGAACTTGGGCAGATAGGTCAGCACCTGGCAGGTGGAACGGACCAGGTTCGATTTGATCTCATTGAAGAACAGGGCCAGGATGATGGGCATGGGAAAGCCGAAACACAGGCCGTAGAAGCTGAGCAGGAAGGTGTTCCGGAAGGCCCGCCAGAACTCGGTGGACATGCCGTCGCCGGCCAGCAGCAGGCGCTTGAAATAGGAGAAGCCGGCGAAGAACTGCTCCGCCACGGGCTTGACCTCGTCAGACACCTTGAAGCTGCCCAAGAGCTCGTACATGGGGAAGTACCGCCAGAACAGGAAGACCAGGATCATAGGGATCAGCATGATGTACAGCCGCCAATCCTTCAGCACGGTCAGGCCCACGTTCCGCCAGTAGTGTTTCTCCACATCGTCGCGCACGACCTGCTCGGGGTTCTCCCGATAGGTCCTGGTCACCTCGTCAAATACGAGAAAATCCGATGCTTTACTTTCCATCCGCCCGTCCCCTTATCGTTTTTGTGATTCCTTTTGTATCCGCAGCAGGTAGTGTATCTGATCCTCGAAAATGCCGTCCAGCCGCCGGGCGATCCAGATGACCACCACGGTGAACAGGTCGGTGATGACTCCGGTGGTGAAGAAGCCCAGGCAGACCCGCCAGTCGCTTCCCAGCACCAGCGCCGCCGCAGCCCGGCCGAGCTGCATCAGAAGGGCCGTCATCAGGCCGAAGCCGATGCTCTGCAAGGTGTCCTTGCGGGTCTCCTCCTTGCCCCATGCCTTCAGCAGCAGCAGGGCCGTCAGGGAGAGGAGGTTCCCCAATCCGTAGATGAGGTACTGGTCCCATCTGGCTCCCGCCAGCAGACAGGCGAGAACACCGCCGAAAACGGCATGGATGGCAGCCCAGAGACCCCAGCGCATCATGACGATGGCGGTGATGGCCGCCACCACGGAGACCGTGTAGGGTTCGGCGGGAAAGAGCTTCGTAGCGGCGAAGTGGAGCACCGGCTCGAACGCCGCCAGCATGACTACGAAACAGCCAAGGTCGATCGCCCGGTATTCCCCCAAGCTCCGCTGTCTCGCCATCGATACGCCTCCTGAACCTTTTTCCCGCAGGAGGGAGTACTCGTCCCTTTTACCCTGTTATACAGTACCATTGTAGTTTCCGCAAGCCCGATTTGTACATATCTAAAACGACCTCCTTCCTGTACAAAACGGATGATTCCCGTTAATCCCATTTGCGGACAGAAGGGGTCTATGCTATAACAAAGGCAGAGCAAAGCGTCAAAAGGAGGGCTGCGCATGGGCGAATGGCGGATAAACCGGCAGGAAAACCTGCAGGATGTTCTGGATGTGGCCCCGCCGGGGACGGTCATCCGGCTGCCCGCCGGGGTTTTCCGGCAAAAAACGACGGTCCGCACCCCCGGTCTGACCCTCGTCGGCGCCGGGCGGGACCGGACGACGATCGTCTTTGACGATTGTGCCCAGCGCATGGACAAAGTGGGTAGACCCCTGGGCACTTTCCGTTCCTTCACATTGGCCGTCGTCGCCGAGAACGTGACGCTGCGGGACCTTTCCGTGATCAACGACGCCGGGGCTCCCGCCCGCAACGGGCAGCAGGTGGCCCTGTCGGTCTGCGGCGATGGGTTCGTCATGGAAAACTGCGGCCTCGCCTCCACCCAGGACACTCTGTTCCTGGGGCCCCTGCCGCCGGGTCTGCGTCTTCGCTACAGGGATCTGCTCGAGGAGGAGCTGCGCCGGAGCGATCCTGTCT
>JAZRUD010000444.1:0-2017 GCA_045652385.1 Clostridia bacterium | reverse complement strand
TCTGCTGGATAAAAACGAAGAAAAGGTGTACGACGAGTTCATCGCCACGGGGAAATGGAACGAGCTGGTGAATCATCCCGAGCAGTTCCGGTTCCTCAGCATGTGAGCCGTCAAAAGAAGGAGGAAAAAACTATGTGGACCAGAAAAGAGCTGAAGGCGCGGGCCAAGATCGCTTTCCAGCGGAACTATTGGAGATGCGTGCTGGTGGCGCTCATCTTGATGCTCCTGGCAGGCGGCGGCGCCGGCAGCAGCGTGCGCCGGAACGAGTATACGGCGGATCAGCAGGCGGCCATCCAGGACCTGGCGCAGAACAGCGACAACGCCCTGGCGCGGACGTTCTTCGGCCTGGTGGAGCGGGAGGCGAAGCAGGCTTCCGCCCTGCAGAGCCGGCGCATCACCATTTCTTTGGGCGGCGTGGGGCTGGTGGGCCTCCTGCTGTCCATCCTGGTGTTCAACCCCCTCATCGTGGGCTGCTACCGGTTCTTCCTGCAGAACAGCCGGGGCGGCGCAGAGCTCAACGAGCTGGGCGCCGGCTTCAAGGGCGACTGGGGGAACGTGGTGCTGGTCATGTTCCTGAGGAACCTGTTCCTCGGCCTGTGGGCGCTGCTGTTCATCGTCCCCGGCATCATCAAAATGTATTCCTATCGCATGGTGCCCTACATTCTGAAGGAGCATCCGGAGTTCTCCGGCACCAAGGCCATCACCCTGTCCCGCCAGATGATGAACGGACATAAGGCGGACGCCTTCGTGCTGGATCTGAGCTTCCTGGGCTGGGAGCTGCTGTCCCTGCTGACGGTGGGCATCCTCCACATCTTCTATGTGGGGCCCTACATCCAGGCCACCGACGCCGAGCTCTATGAGGCGGTCAAGGCGGACTACGAGGCCCGTCTCATCGCCGGGACCGCGATCTAAGCCGCCCGCAATTTCAGAGAACGACTTTTCACGCTCCGTTGCGCTTTGCAGCGGAGCGTGGTATACTGTGCCATCATCACCATCCCATCGGCGCACAGCCGCAGAAAGAGGTTCCCCATGTTCGGAAGACGGCCCGACGGACGCCGGATCGACAAGATCGATCCCGTCATGAAGATCACCCCCTACATCATGCCCGAGCGCAGCGACGCCCAGGTGTTTTTGAAGCACCGGGCGGATATGGAGCGCATGTCCGCCTATATCCGGGAGCAGGCCCAGAAGGGGGAGCGGATCAGCTATATGCAGATCATCGTGGCGGCCTACGTGCGCGCCGTCAGCAGCAACCCCTTCGTGAACCGCTTCATCGTGAACAAGCAGCTCTTCGCCCGGAACAACTGCTCCGCGGCGTTCACGCTGCTGAAGGTCCCCCACCAGCCGGATCTGGGGGAGGCGGTGGTGAAGATCAAGTTCGACCTCACCGACACCCTCTACGACGTGCGGGATCGGATGGACGCCGCCGTCAGCGCCGCCCGGGGAGAGGACGAGCAGGGGCCGGGCTTCATCGACAAGCTCCTCTCCTTCGTGTTCGCGGTGCCGGGCCTGGCCACGGTGATCGTTGCCCTGGTGAAGTTCCTGGACCGGTACGGCATCTGCCCCAGGTTCCTCATCGAGGAGCTGCCCTTCCACGTGGGCATGTACATCACCAACACCGCCTCCATCGGCCTTCACGAGGTGAACCATCACATCTACAACTTCGGCAACGTAGGCCTGTTCTTCGGCATGGGCACCTCGGAGCGGGTGGCCGTGGAGGAGGAGGGAGCCGTTCGCCTCAAGCGGTTTTTGCCCATCGGCATCACCGCGGACGAGCGGGTCTGCTCCGGTGCCCACTACGCCCGGTTCTTCGCCGACATGCGCCGGTATCTCGACCACCCGGAGCTGCTGGAGCAGCCTCCCGCCTCCATCCGCTTCGACGAGGGCATGGAGTATCACGAGCCCAAACCGAAGAAGGCGTAAAATTGTTCCTTTTTCTCTTCCGTGAAGAGGAAAAAGGAACCGAAAAAGAGAAGCTCAAGAAGAACAGGAATGAGCAGCGCGGAAAGGCTAAATT
>JAZRUD010000443.1:0-1568 GCA_045652385.1 Clostridia bacterium | reverse complement strand
CCCAGCTGGAAGATATTGCCCACCTCGATGCCCCGGCGGATCCGGATGCTGTGCTTATGCCAGCTGGGGCACTCGCCGCCCGGTTGGGCCTTGCCCAGATCCACGTACACGGTGTCCGCAGGCAGGTCCCGGGCGGGGGTGAAGCCCGTCAGGTGGTAGGACTCCTTGTTGGCGCCGCAGACGAGGTTGGTGGCGCCCACGAGGGACCGGTCGAAGAGGACCGTGGCCTTAGTGGAAAGCTCCACCGGGCCGATGTTCCCGGCGCAGAGGTTGGCGTTCTCGATGTCCACGGCAGGGTGGACGGCGGCCTTCAGACAGTTGGTGAGCTTGGTCTCGTTCACCTCGACGTCGCCCCGGGTGAAGATGAGCACGAAGCTGTCGTCCTCGTTGCGCTGATAGACCACGGCCTTGCAGCTCTTCTCCGCCTTGCTGCCCAGAAGGAGGCACACGTCCTCGATGGTCTTGGCTTCCCCGGTGTACACGGTCTCCAGGGGCTTTAGCACTTCGTCCGCCTCGTTGCGGACGATGCACTCCGCCGCCTCCATGTTGGCCCTATACCCGCACTCGGGGCAGATGACCAGGGTATCCTCGCCGATGTCGGTGAGGAGCATGAACTCGTGGCTCACCTTGCCGCCCATCATGCCGGAGTCGGACTTGACGGCGATGACCTCCGGGATGCCCGCCCGGGCGTAGATGCGCTCGTAGGCCCGGTAGCACCGGTCATAGTATTTCTCCAGGTCCGCCTGGGAGGTGTGGAAGGAGTAGCCGTCCTTCATGGTGAACTCCCGGACCCGGATGAGGCCGCCTCGGGCGCGGGGTTCGTCCCGGAACTTGGTCTGGATCTGATAGATCATGAAGGGGTACTTCTGATAGGTGCCCGCGATGTTGTTGGCCATGTGGACGGCGGCCTCCTCGTGGGTCATGCCCAGGCACATGTCCGCCCCGGACCGATCCTTGAAGCGGAGCATCTCGCTGCCGATGCTGTCCCAGCGGCCGGAGGACTGCCAGAGACTGGCGGGCATGGTCACGGGGAAGAGGACCTCCTGCCCGTCGATCCGGTCCATCTCCTCCCGGAGGATCCGTTCGATCTTGTTCTGGATGCGCTTGGCGGGGGGCAGCAGAGAATAGATGCCGTTGCCCACCTGTTTCATATATCCGCCGCGGGTCATGAGATTCTGACTCTCGATGTCCGCGACCCGATCCTTATACCGTTCGCCCAAAAGCTGGCTGACTTTCATGTTGTACCTCTCTTGCGTTTGTTTGCGTTTCGCCTATTATACCATACAATTTCAGGATTTCCAGAGCTTTTTGTGTACATATCCAAAAAGATAGGCTATAATGGGGCCATGTGGAAGAAACGGCTTGTCTTCGTTATCCTGTCGGCCCTGCTGCTCTCGGGCTGCCAAAGCGCCCCTTCTGACCGGGAGGCGGCGCCTCCGGTCACGGACGCCCCCGCGCCCGCCCTTACAGCCATCCCCGCCAAGGCGCAGGAGGCGGTGATTTCTGCGCCCACAGCCCAGCCCACCGTGACGCCGGCGCCCACGCCCGTGCCCACGCCCACTCCCAGC
>JAZRUD010000442.1:0-5617 GCA_045652385.1 Clostridia bacterium | reverse complement strand
TGTGTGTGAATGTTGTCTTCCTAAGACCGCTTGGCCTCCGACTTCAAACAGGATTTTTCCTTTCGATCTTGCCTCATGCGCTCCCCTCGCTCCCTGACCTTTGCTCCACTTTATGCGGTCTAAGAGGAGGGTATGCGCGTTAGAATTGATCGATATTCACCTTCTGCACGTTGTCAGCCGAAACGGCGTCTAAATACCGTCGGGCGATGTTCAAAAAGCCGGTGTCCTCGTCGCTGACGAAGTAGGATACCGTGTTAGGGGCGTCGGTTTCTGCCAGATTGAAATCCTTTTTGTGGCCGAAGGAGAGAGCCTTACCCACGTTGATGAAAGTGACGTCTGGCATGTACTGTTCCAGGGTATCGGCGAGGAAGGGATAATGTGTGCAGCCCATGATGACGGTGTCCACGCCTGTATCTTTGAACGCAGAAAGATATCGTTCCACCGTCATCTTCGTGATGGGATCGTCCGGCGCGAAGCCGTTCTCGATCAGCGGCACGAACAGAGGGCACTCCACGCCCCACGTCTTCGCCTCGGGGCAGAGCTCCCGTATTCGGTGTTCGTAGGCGTGGGAATTGACAGTGGCGCGGGTGCCGATGACGCCGATGCGCTTCGATTTGGAAGCTTGCAGCGCCGCCTGGCATCCCGCGTCGATCACGCCCACGATGGGCAGGGAGAAGCTCTTCTGCAGGGCAGACAGGCAGTTGGTGCTCACCGTGCCGCAGGCGATCAGGATGGCCTGCACGCCCTGAGACAGCAAAAAGCGTACGTCCTGCTCGGCGTAGCGGGTGATGGTCTCCACCGTGCGGGAGCCGTAAGGGACCCGGGCCGTGTCGCCGAAATAGACTACGTCCAAGCCGGAATTGTATTTACATACCTCGTTGAGGACGGTGAGGCCGCCCAGGCCGCTGTCGAATACGCCCAATCGTTTTAGGGTGCCCATGAAAGAACCTCGTATTTATTATTCCCAGTCTATGAGACCCGCGCTTTCAAGATACGCTTCGCTGTACTCCATATAATCATCGACGAAACGCATGGCGTACATCTTCTGCTCGGGAAACGCTTCCTGAAGCTTCTTCATCATATAATCAAAGGCTTGATCGTCGTCGTAGACCGCACCGTCGTTCACGCCGGTCTCCGCCATGAACGATTCGTCCAGATCCATCACGGCGTCCAGCATCCTTTCGAACACATCCTTGGGGAGGATGTTGAAATCCCCCTGCGCCGCGAACTTGTCCGCGATAAACGCTCTTGCGTCGACCCTGCTGTACTCTTCCATCGTATGCCTCCTGCATTATTCTTTTCGGTGTAGTATATCATCTCCCGGCCCCGGCGTCCATAATCCGTATATGAATTTTTCGTTTCCAAAGAAAAAGTTCACCGCAGTTTCACTTGCCAATAGGCAGTTTTTTCGGTAAACTGTCCTATATGAAAATATTCCTCTCCATCCTCATTAGCCTGGCTATGCTCGTCGGCTGCACCCCGACTCCCGACGTGGGCATGGACATCTACACCTTCTCCATCGGGAAGGCGGATTGTTCGCTGCTGTCCTTCGACGGGTTCAACGTGCTCATCGACGCAGGCGAGGAGGATGATGGAGGCGATATCTTTCGGGAGCTCCATACTCTCCAGGTGAGCAAGCTGGACCTGGTGATTTTGACCCACTTCGACAGGGATCACATCGGCGGCTACGGAGAGTTGAGCGATTTTATCCCCATCGAAAAGGTCATTCTGCCTGACTACGCACGGGAGAGCGAATTCTATGAAATCATGGAATCGTCTATCCTGGAACATGACACCCCCGTCGAACGCCTGTCCGCCGACGCGTCCTTTACTCTCGGGCGCGCTTCCTTCACTGTCTGGGCTTCCACCCAGACCTACGATCCCGAAAAAGGGAACGATAACGCCATGTCCCTCGTCACCGCCGTCACCTACGGGCAGACCCGTCTGGTGTTCCTGGCAGACGCGGAGGGCGGCTGGTTCAAGGACCTGTGCTACAAGGGCTACGAGCTGGGCTGCGACATAGTGAAGATGCCCTGCCACGGCAAGTGGAACAAAAACATCCCGGCCATGCTGGCCCTGCCCCTGCCCCAGTTCGCTATCGTCACGGACTCGGAGAAGAATCCGGCCGCGGAGAAAACTCTGGACGCCCTTACCGCCCTGGACATTACCACCCTTCGGACCATCGATGGGAACGTGCACCTGTTCACCGACGGGCAAAAGGTGACCGCGCGCTGAATCAATTTGCCATGAAGAAAGGTGGCGGCCGATCGACCGTCACCTTTTATATTCCCTTATTTCTTGCCTCTTCGCACGATCTCGATGGGCGGTTCGTCCTCTTCCTCCTCAGGCGGTTCCTCCTCCAAAGACGCTTCCTCGTAGGGCTCCTCCTCCGCCTCGGGGACCGTCAGGATGTCCTCCTCGTCCTCGTCGTCGTCGAAATACTTGATGCGCGCCTTGTTCTGGCCCCGCCGCACGATCATGAGCGTAAGGACCACGCAGATAAGGAGCGCCACCACGATGAACAGGCCGAACACGATATAGGCCAATATGTCGCTGTCCCCGCTGTTGGGCTCCGGCGTCGGACTTGCTCCGGGAGCCAGCGTGACCTCCGTCACCGGGAATCGCGGTTCATCGCTGGACACAGCCGTGGGTGGCTGGCTGTTCGCCGGCGCGTTGGTAAACGGCGGAATGGTGGTGGGTACGCTTTGGCCCGTAATACGGCCCAGGTTTATGGTTCCGCCCGTGTAGCCCCGCTGACTGCCGGAGCTGACGGTGACGAAGGAATAGGAAACCTTTTTCAGCACCAGCATGGTGCTTACGGCAGACAGGATCTTGAACCGAACGTGCATCAGCACGCCGCTGCCGGAACAGCCGTCGGAGGAAGCGGCCGTATAGGCCACCGCGCCCGCCTTGGCAGTGACGCTGCAGGTATACTGCACGCCCAAGATGTTCATGCGATCCTGATTCAGTTCCTGAATGCCCACGTACTCCAAGGCCGCGCTGTCATACTCCAGCACGAACTGCAGGGAATCCATGGTCTGCCCCAACTTGGGCGGCTCCACGACGATGTTGATGGCGACCGACACCGTGTCGCCCACGTTGCCCCGCACGTCTTCCGAGGTGATGGTCACGGGGGCTGCGGCCGCCCTCGCTGCGGAAACAGGCAGCAAAAGCAACGCCGCAAAAAGAAGAGATATGATCCTTCGTTTCATCCTAAGCTCCTTCATATAGTATGCGCTCCCCGCACAGACTTATGCTCGCAGTCCGTCGCCATGCACTCGTATCGAAAGTATTGTACTATCCTTGATGGCATAAGTCAAATTCGGATTGACAACGTCATGCAAATTTCATATAATTTTCTAAATTTGACAGGTGAGAAAGGGAGTATCACATGTACATTTACAATACCATGTCCCGCAAGAAGGAGTTGTTCGTTCCGCAGAAGGAAGGCCAGGTCTCCATGTACGCCTGTGGTCCCACGGTGTACAACTTCTTCCATATCGGCCACGCTCGCCCTTTTATCGTGTTTGATACCCTGCGCCGGTATCTCGAATACAGGGGTTATAAAGTGACCTTCGTGCAGAACTTCACCGATATCGACGATAAGATGATCCGCCGCGCCAACGAGGAGGGCATCACCGTCAAGGAGCTTGGCGATCGATTCATACAGGAGTACTACACCGACGCCGACGCCCTGGGCGTGAAGCGGGCCAGCGTGAACCCACGGGCAACAGAACATATCCAGGACATCATCGACCTGGTCCAGACCCTGGTGGAAAAGGGCCACGCCTACCCTACCCCCAACGGGGACGTATATTTCTCCGTCCGCAGCTGGCCCGGCTACGGGAAGCTTTCCGGCCAGAATATCGACGATTTGGAGAACGGCGCCCGGGTGGACCCCACCGAGGAGAAGCAGGACCCCCTGGACTTCGCCCTCTGGAAGGGGCAGAAGCCCGGCGAGCCCGCCTGGCCCTCCCCCTGGGGCATGGGCCGTCCCGGCTGGCACATCGAGTGCTCCGCCATGAGCATGTCCATCCTGGGCCAGAGCTTCGACATCCACGGCGGCGGGCAGGATCTGATCTTCCCCCACCATGAGAACGAAATCGCCCAGTCCGAGGCCGCCACGGGCAAGCCCTTCGCCCACTACTGGATGCACAACGGCTTCATCAACGTGGACAACCAGAAGATGAGCAAATCCCTGGGCAACTTCTTCACCGTCCGGGACATCGCCAAGGAGTACGATCTCGACGTGGTCCGCCTGTTCATGCTCAGCGTTCAGTATCGGAATCCCATCAACTTCTCCCGCGATCTCATCCAGCAGGCTGCCGTAGCCCTGCAGAGACTGCGCACGGCCCTGGACCGGCTGAAGGAAGCTCCCGTGACCCCGGAAGCCGCCGCGGACGAGGAATCCTTCCTGGACACCCTCGAAGGGTATCGGACCCGGTTCAACGAGGCCATGGACGACGATCTCAACACGGCGGACGCTCTGGGCGTGCTGTTCGATCTTGCCCGGGCCGCCAACACCTTCGTGAGCGTGCCCCGGACGAAGAAAGCCATCGAGGCCGTCACTGCCCTGTATACGGAGCTTATGAACGTGCTGGGGCTCCTGCCCCGCAAAGCGGAGGATGAATTCCCTGCAGAGGTGTTAGCTCTGCTGGACGAGCGTCAGGCCGCCCGCAAGGCCAAGAACTACGCCCGGGCCGACGAGATCCGGGAGCAGCTCAAAGCCCTTGGATACGTCATCGAAGATTCCCGTCAGGGCGCGAAGCTGAAGAAGCTCTGATACAGTAAAGGAGAAGCGTCTATGTTTTTTTGCTTACTGCTTTTGATCGTCGCCGGTTTGCTGGCCGTCCCCGTCTTCACCGGCAAGGGAAGGCTCCTGAGCACGGACAACATCAAAAAAGATAAACTCGCGAAGTATAAAAAGTGGGTCCGCGTCCTCTACGCCGTCATGATGGTTGTGGTGCTGTTCATGGCTTTCTTCAATTTCGTGGAGAAGGTGGCCTATGTCCAAACCAACTATTTCGAGTTCACCGAGCCTTACGTAGGATCGGACGGCGTCACCTACGCGCCCGGCGAACCTCACACCACTGAGGAGATGCGGGAGATTCTGCTTCCCTCGGAGACCTCTCAGAGCCTGTGCAGCCCCGTGGATACGGAGTCCCTCCCCTATCGGTTCATCGAGACCACCTACACCCTGTCGGAAAGATACGCTTTCCTGGACTTCGTCCCCTATAGGACGGCTCATATCTTGAACTTCGTCGCCCTGGGGATTTCCATGGCGGTGATCTTCGCCCTGTTCGTGTTCATCAACATGATGACCGACAAGGAAGCCCAGAAGAAGAACGCTCAGGCGAAGAGCAAGGGCCCCGTTCGACCCTCCATGCCCAAGGGCGCCTTCGATTTCTCCGACTATCAGGACGAGGTGGAGGTCAACGACGACAGATTCGACGACGAACCACAGGAGATCCCGTCCCGGAAGAAATAAAAGCGATACGACAGAAGGACCGGCACGCCGGTCCTTTTTTCATACAAAAACGACCGTCGGGCGAACCGGCGGCCGTCTGTAAGTCGAAGTGGATTACAGCTCCGCGAAGTACTTGATGGTGCGGACCAT
>JAZRUD010000441.1:0-5735 GCA_045652385.1 Clostridia bacterium | reverse complement strand
ATGCCCCAAAGGATGAACTGCTTCACCCCCGCCACGGGCCGATAGGCGCCGAACACCTTCAGCCGATACCCCTGGCCGATCATCTCGTTGCTGACGGCCTTCAGCGCCCTGGCCGCTTCCCGGGTCAGCAAGGCGCAGGGCTCCTCATAGCCGTCGATGCGCTCGCCGATGAAGTTGTAGGTGGAGTAATAGCGGATCTCCTGGACGACGTGGGGCACGAAATCGTTCAGCAGCACGAACCCGGACGCGTCCGTCGGCAAGGCTTTTCGACCCATGGCGGACCTCCTCAGCTCAGTTTTTTTTCGATGGTCAGCACGTTCTGACCGAACTTGTATTCATAGGCCATGGCGTCCATGGTCTTCTTCACCAGGAAGATACCCAAGCCGCCGATGGGCCGCTCCTCCGCAGACAGCTTTACGTTCGGGTCCTCCTTCTCCAGGGGGTTGTAGGGCATGCCCTTGTCCACGAAGGTTAGGCGGACCGCCCTCGTCTTCTCGTCGAAGGCGAACCGCACGGTGAGGGGGCCGGGACCGTCGTCGTAGGCGTATTGGGCGATATTGGCCATGATCTCGTCTATGGCCACGCTCAGCTGCATGCGAGCCTTCATGGGGCAGCCGATGGCGTCCAGCTCCTCCTCCACGAAAGCCGTCACCGCAGCGATGTTCTCCACCGTGGCGTCTACGGTCAGCTCCTTCACGGGCTGCTCCTCCTTAGTTCCTTTGTATTCGAGGCACAGCATGGTCAGATCGTCGAACTGTTCCGCCTCCCGGACGAAGCCGTCTACCGCCCGGCGCACGTTCCGCAGGATCTCTTTCGGCGCGGCTTCCGGGTCCTCGTTCAGGGCAGCAACCATCCGCGCCGTGCCGAAAAGCTCGTTCTTGTCGTTGTTCGCTTCGGGCACGCCGTCGGTGTACACGAAGATCTTGGAACCGGGCTTCATCTGCAGCTCGTACTCCCGATACCGAACGCCGCTCATGCCGCCGATGACCAGGCCGTGTTTATCCTTCAGCAGGGTGAAGCTGCCGTCGGGCTCCCGGATCACCGGGTACTCGTGGCCGGCGTTGGCCGCCTTGAGCTTGCCTGTGGAGATCTCGAGGATGCCCAGCCAGACGGTGACGAACATCTGTTCCTGGTTGTTGGAGCAGAGGGCCTCGTTGGTCTTGGTCAGGATGGCCGCGGGCCCCTGCCCCAGCATGGCGCAACTCTGGAGAATGATCTTGGAAACCATCATGAACAGGGCCGCCGGCACGCCCTTGCCGGACACGTCGGCCATGGCCAGCCCCAGATGATCCTCGTCGATCAGGAAGAAGTCGTAGAAGTCGCCGCCCACCTCCTTAGCCGGGTCCATGGTGGCGTAGATGTCGAACTCAGGCCGATCCGGGAAGGGCGGGAAGATATGGGGCACAAAGGCCGCCTGGATGCGGTTGGCTAAGGAAAGCTCGGTGCTGATGCGCTCCCGGTCGGCGGTGATCTGGGTGATGTCCGTGATGTAGCTTTCGATCTGCTCCTCCATCCGGTCGATGGATTCAGCCAGCGCACCGATCTCGTCCCTGTTGCGGATGCTCTCCCGGAGCTTGTGCTCGGCAGACGTGTTCTCCGCAGAGAAGCGGGCCGCCTCCTCGGTGATCAGGTTGAGGGGGCGCAGCAGCACCCGATGAAGGTATATGGCCTGGCTGATGATGATCAGCAGCATCAATCCGATGAGCGCCAGCGCCACCTTGTTGAGGAAGGTGTTGCGCACCCCGGCCAGCACGTCCATCTGTCGCTGGACGCAGAGGATGGCCTTCACCTGCCCGTCGGACCCCTTGAGGCCGATCATGGCGGTGATGTGGGAATCGGTCTCGATGTTGCCCTTGTCCCGGATCAGCAGTTCCCGATCCGCTTCCAGATCGTAGAGCGCCTTATATTTTTCCCGATACTCGTCGTTGGTGGTTTCCCGCACGAAGCCGAAGTCGTAGATCGTGTAGGGGCTGTCATGGTCGATGGTGGAAAAGATAAAGGTGATGTGCCGGTAGTCGGAGCGATCGGGCATGATCACGTAGATGAAGGTGGAGCCGGAGGTGTTGCAAAGATGGTCCATCCGATCCAATACCTCCAGGTATTCTGCGGTGGTGCCGTTGCTGGCGGCGTACTCGTCCATCCTGTCTGCGTCGACGAGCTCCGCGGCCGTCTGAGCCGTCAGAAAGGCGCCCTCCGCATATTGGTTGAGCAGGGCGTTGGTAAAGGTCCGATAGCCGATGATGCTGACGATGACGGAAAACAGCACCAGCGGGACGATGACGCCGAAGACGCCCTTGACGGTCACGTGCTGCTTCGGCCGCTGGATCGCCTTGCCCTTTCTCCATCTGTTCGGATAAGCGTTCGCGTTTTTCATACGATGGTCAGGATGTCGGAAAAGCCGGTGACCTCGAAGATCTCCAAAATCATCTCGTTGGCGTTCGCCACCTGCATGGTTCCCTGCTTGTTCATGGTCTTCTGGGCGGACAGGAGCACCCGAAGGCCGGCGGAAGAGATGTAGTCCAATTGGCTCAGGTCGAGGGTCAGCGCTTCCGCGCCGGGCAGGGCTTCCTTCAGCGCCGCCTCCAGCTGTGGGGCGGTCATGGTGTCCAAACGACCTTCCAGGGCCAGCGTCAACGCCTTGCCTTCCCGCTTCTGCTCGATGTTCATGTGTATAGCTCCTTTCAGAATGCTCTTTTCGAGTTCCCGGCCGCTGATTCGATCGGGGACGACCCTTATCTTTTAGTATACGCCCATTTGTGCCTCATGGCAACAGTTTTCCCGCTCCGATTCCTGCATCGCGGGATTGTGTTTTTTGACAGGATTTGCTATACTGAAAACGCCGCCTGGGGCGGCTGGTTGCCCTTTATTATTGTTTTAAAGGAGGATCTGAACTTGAAGAACCAAATGGCTCGGGAGCAGCGGGAGCTGGCTCGGCTCGAGCGGGAGGCCCGGCGTCCCAAGGGCGCATACTATCTGTTGTTTACCATGATCGTGCTGACGATCATCTACATCGTGGACGAGATCACATCCAACGTGAACGCCGCCATGCAGCCCTATGCGCTGTTCGACCTGTTCAAGATCGCGTCCCGAAACGTGAATTCCCCGGAGTATCGGACCGCCATCAACACCGTAGCCCCCTGGTCCGTGGCTTCCAACCTGTTTTTGATCGTTTCGCCCTTCTATAAGGCCCTGTCCGACCGATTCGGCCGCCGCCTGTTTTTGATGATCAACACCATCGGCATGGGCGTGGGCATGCTCATCGTCATGACCAGCCAAAGCGCCGTCCAGTACATCCTGGGCATGCTCTTCATGATGTTCTTCACCCCCAACGACATGCAGGTCCTCTATATCATGGAGACCGCGCCCAAGGAGAAGCGGGCCACCTACAGCTTCGTGGCCAAGGGCATCGCCCTCATCAGCGTGTCGCTGATCGGCGTGCTGTCCAAGGTGTTCCTGCAGGAGGACGTGCCGGGCAGCTGGCGAATGGTGTATCTGATCCCCGTGATCGTGGCCATCGTCGTGGGCGCGGTGTCCTACCTGCTCATGCGGGAGACGCCGGTGTTCGTGGAGCAGCGGCGCTCCTTCCTGTCCATGACGGCCGAGGAACGGCAGCTCCGGGCGGCGGAGGACAAGAAGTCCGGTACCGCCGAGCAGGGCGGCGTGTTCCGGGCCATCAAGTTCATCTTCGTGAACCGGCAGCTCCGCTGGATTTTGATCGCGGGCTTCCTGTTCTTCGCCACCACCTTCTACACCTCCTACTACGCCACGGTGATGGAGGGGGCCATGGCCACGGAGCTGGTGGCCGTGGCGCTCATCATCTACCCTCTGGTCAACGGCCTCGTCACCATCACCAGCGGCTTCTTCTCCGATAAGCTGGGCCGCAAGAAGGCCTGTCTGATCCTGGGCAGTCTGGCGCTGCTGGGGCTGCTCCTGTTCGTCCTCTCCTGCCGGCAGGGCTGGGGTCCCGTGGCCGCCGGCATCTTCTACGGCTGCTCCATCGGCGGACTCTGGTCCATGTCCGATACGCTGATCCTCACCATGCCTGCGGAGTCCTCGCCCTCCGGCATGCGCGCCTCGGTTATGGGCACCATCTCGGTCATGATCGGATCCGGCATGTTCATCGGCCAGGCCCTGTTCATCGTCCTCCAGAACTTCGTGTCCATGGATCTGCTGTTCCTCTGCATCTGTGTCCCCTTCATGGCCCTGTCCCTCCTGGTCCTTATGGCCAAGGTGAAGGAGACCCGCGACGTGGACCTGGACGCCATTACCGCCGACACCTACAACTGAGAAGCGGGCGTCGATACTCTGATCGGCCATCGCCCCCGATACGTGGGGTGTCCCTTCGGCTGCGCACCGGCGCAGGAACCGTATACGCTCAGATACGAAAAGATCCCTGGTTTCAGGGATCTTTTCTGTCTTCGGAAGGAGATTCCGGTTACGCCAGGGTGCCTCGATACCGCGGCGTGTTCTTCCGGGCATATTCCACCGCCTCCTCCAGCGTCATGCCGTGGAAGTCGGGGGCTACAAAGCAGCGGCCGGAGCGCTTGTCGTCCAGGAACACGCCTACGACCACCCCGGGCAGGGAGCTTTCGCAGGAGTTGGGCGCGTGGGGGCCGCCCAGGTCCGTCCTGCACCACCCCGGATCGGTCAGGTTTAGCATCACGTCCGTCCCGTCGTACAGGTCCGAGAGGTCCATGGTCGCCTTGTCCAGGGCGGATTTGCTGGCGGAATAGCCCGCCTGCTGGGGATCGTGCCGGATGCCGCTGGTGGTGTTGACGATGCGGCCGAAGCCCCGCGCCTTCATGGACGGCAGGAAGTGATAGGAGATCATCATGGGGGCGATGGTGTTGATGCAGAAGCTCTGCGCGTAATCCGAAGCGGGGGTCGTCAGGGGATCCTGACGATAGGCCACCTGCATGCCGGCGTTGTTGAGTACGATGTCCACCGGCAGGCCCATTTCATCGATGCGCCCCAGCATCCTAGATACGGCGACCGGGTCCGACAGCTCCGCCGCCACGGTCCGCACCTGGACGCCGCAGGCCCTTGCAGCCGCCGCAACCTTCTCCAGGTGTTCCTCCCTGCGGCTGTGCAGGATCAGATTGCATCCGTGCTGTGCGAGACACACCGCCGCGCCGTACCCGATACCCCGGCTGGCCCCTGTGACCAGCGCCCATCTTCCTTTTACATCGACCATGGTTTGCCTCCGAAAATATTTCTATGTTATTTTATCATAAGGCGAGGGCGAAGAGCAAGGGAGAAACCCCGTTCTCCGGCTTTCCCGCCTGTGCGCTTGTGGTCTCGGAATGAATCTGTTATACTGTATCCGGGTATGTTTCCCTTCGCAGCCCATGGCTGCAAAACGGGGGAACGGCGAGAGGACGAAGACCGGCATGAGGAGAAGCATAGAAGAATTGCTGGAACAACCATACTGGGTCCTGGACATCCTGCCCGAGCAGGTGAAGCGGGACAGCCCCGGCCAGTACTTTGCCGTGGAACGGTACTTTTTGGAGCCCTCCCGGCTGGCGGCGGTAAAGGAAAGCCACGTTCGGACGATCCTGAAGCTGAACTGCTATCGGAGCCTGTCCCTGGACGAGGGGACAAAAAGGAATCCGCCGCCCGAAGAGATCGCCGAAGCCATTCGAACGCGGCACGTCTGCCTCCTGACGGACGACGCCCTGATCGCCTCCGAACCGGACGAGCTGTATCTCACGGTGTACGATCCCGACGAACCGCTG
>JAZRUD010000440.1:0-2066 GCA_045652385.1 Clostridia bacterium | reverse complement strand
GACGGCCTTTTTTGCTTTTCAATAGCGCTTTACGAACTCCGCTTCGATATCCGTCAGCATCCCCTCCAGGGGCGCTGCGGCGCTGATGGCCCGGGCGGTGAACTTGTTGAGCTTGGGGAGGGAGAGCGAAGTGAATCCGCTGACGGTACAGCAGGCGGGATGAGTGCTCTCCCCCTGCCAGAAGGCGCCGCCCGGGGTGAAGCCCAGACGGGGCACGTCCTTCAAAAAGGCGCCCCGATCCTCAATGGTGAGGAAGCTCAGCGTCAGGGTCACTCGCCGGACCATATCGAGATCGCTGCCCTTCTTCCGCATGGACTCGATGTAGACCGCGTTCTCCACGGACTGGAGCCGGGCGTCGTCCGGGTACAGGAACCGATAGTAGGTGGTGAAGTGGGGTTCGGAGGCGTGGGCGCAGGTGATGGCCAGCATCCCGTACTCCCGGCAGATGGCCGAGGCCTGGTGGATCACGTCCGTCTCGGCGGCATAGAAGTACAGGCATCGCAGGGTATCGGTGTACACGCTGCCCACATGGATGGCGTGGCCTTCCAGCTCGTCGATGAGCCGGTGCCGCAGGGTGCGGAACCGGTACTGCTCCATGCTGTTGAACCCCGTGGCCATGGAATCCTTGGGGGCAACGCACACGTAGATCAGCTGAGAATAGGAAAGCACGGGGAGCAGCTCCCAATACTGCATGTCCACCCGGAAGGTGGCCCGCTCCCCGCGAAACTCCCATTCATATGTGAGCCAATCCGTCATAGCGCCGGCTTATTTCTCCAAAATGGCCTTGATGCGGCGAACGCCGGAAGAGGAGGCCTCCTCCTTTTTGATGACGAAGTGCCCGAGATCGCCGGTGTTCTCGGCGTGAGGGCCGCCGCAGATCTCCTTGCTGAAATCGCCCATGGTGTAGACCTTGACCCGCTCGCCGTATTTGCTCTCGAAGAGACCGATGGCGCCCTGAGCCTTGGCCTCGGCCACAGTCATCTCCTCGCAGGTGATGGGCATATGCCGGTTGATCTGCTCGTTGACCAGATCCTCCACAGCCTTGAGCTCCTCCGGCGTCATCTTCCGGGGGAAGCTGAAGTCGAAGCGAAGCCGCTCGGCGGTGATGTTGCTGCCCTTCTGGGAGATGGTGTCGTCGTTGAGCACCACCCGCAGGGCCTTGTGCAGCAGGTGCGTGGCGGAGTGCAGGGCGGTGGTGGCCTCCTGATGGTCGGCTAAGCCGCTCTTAAAGCGCTGGGTCGCGCCCGCCTGGCTCTTCTTCTGATGCTCGGCGAAGGCGGCGTGGAAGCCGTCCACGTCCACGGTGATACCCTTCTCCTGGGCGAGCTCCATGGTGAGCTCGATGGGGAAGCCGTAGGTGTCGTAGAGATGGAAAGCGGAGATGCCGTCGATCTTCCCGTCCTGGGCATTGGCAGCGGTCTTGTTGAACTCCTTGATGCCCTTCTTCAGGGTGTCGGCGAACCGGTTCTCCTCCCGCTTCAGCTCGGAGAGCACCTTCTCCCGGTTCTCCTCCAGCTCGGGATACACGTCGCCGTACTGGTCGATGACGGCGGACGCGATCTCCGCGATGCCGTACCGGGGGATATTGAGCTGCATGGCGTAGCGGATGCTCCGCCGGATGAGCCGCCGGAGGATGTACCCCTGGTCCACGTTGGAGGGGGTCACGCCCCGCTGGTCGCCCAGAATGAAGGTGGCGCAGCGAATGTGGTCCGCGATGATACGGAAGGCCTTGACGGTGGCGTCGCTTTCCTTATAAGAATGATGGCTGAGCTTGCCGATGAGCTCGATGACGCCGGAGAAGGCGTCGGTGTCGAACACGCTCTCCACGCCCTGCAGGGTGGCGATGGTGCGGTCGAGACCCATGCCCGTGTCCACGTTCTTCTGGGCGAGGGGCTCGAATTTCCCTTCGCCTACCTTATTATATTCCATGAACACGTTGTTCCAGATCTCCAGGTACTTGCCGCAGTCGCAGCCGGCCTTGCAGTCGGGACCGCAGGCGGGACGGCCGGTGTCGTAGAAGATCTCCGTGTCGGGGCCGCAGGGACCGGTGAGCCCGGCGGGGCCCC
>JAZRUD010000439.1:0-1873 GCA_045652385.1 Clostridia bacterium | reverse complement strand
AGGGAAATCCTTTGGCCCCAAATCGTGGCGGCGTTGACGGCCCCCATCGAACCGGCGGAGATCGTCCGATACGCCGCCTCCGGAAAGCGGCCCTATGACGAAGTCGTCTATACCGGCACCTTCGACGATGTGCAGGAGTTTTGCCAGGTGAACCTTTGGACGGACGGGCTGCCCGTGGTTCCGCCCACCGATGGGTTGGTGCGGGAGTATCTTCAGTTTACCCCCTGCGCACCGGATGAAGTTTTGGGCGTCTACGCCCTGGCGTATCGGGAATGTCCCGTGTACACCGTGGCGGTCAACGCCGTCATGGCGGGCGTACCCAAGGAGTTCATGCCTATCTGCGTGGCCATGACCCGGGCCCTGGGCAGCGGGGAATGGCGCCGGCCCCTGGCCAGCACCCACGGCTGGTCGCCCTACGCATGGCTGAACGGCCCCGTGGCGCGGCAGCTGGGCATCGATTGCGGGCAGGGCATGATCAGCGAGCAGAAGAACAAGGCCCTGGGCCGCTTTCTGGATTTGATGATGCTGAACCTGGGCGGGTATTACGTCAAGGAGAACCGCATGGGAACTTTCGGGTATTTGACGCCCTTCGTATTTGCGGAAGACGAGGAAGCCTGCCTGCGCGTGGGCTGGACACCCTACCATATGACTCAGGGATATGATCGGGACGATAACACCGTGACCATGGCTTCTGCGCTCCAATGGGGCAACAACGTCACCCCGGCTACGTCCGATCCTGAACAGATCATGACGCTGCTGGCATTCGACATCACGGAAAAGCAGCAGAACGGTCTGGGCAACACCAATCCCCAGGTATACAGGACGGTGTTCCTCACCGAACCGGTGGCCAAAGATTTAGCCAAGGCATACGCCGACAAAGACGAGCTGGAGGATGCTCTGATCGAAACTGCCAGACGGCCTTTGTATATGCGGGCCTACGCCAACTATTGGGCCAACACGGGCAGCGTGCAAAGCGACAAATACACCTTCGAGGAGTATTATCGCCGGCTGATGCGGTCCGAGGAGGAGCAGGCGGCCTTGACGGAGGTGCCCGACTGGCTGCGTGGCGTGGTTCGCCAGGAGGAAGTCTGGACCATCGCCACCATGAACAAGGGACAGACGCCGCTGTTGATCACGGGAGACGGGGCCAGGAACAAATTCATGGTGCTCCCGGGCGGCGGCTACGTCACCATTGAAATACAGCTCCCGGAGCGGTGGGACGAGCTGATCGCTCCCATGGGATATGAGCCCTTAAGTCGTTTTGAAACGGGCGTATAAACCGACTGACGGAACCCTTTCCGTCAGCCTCACTTCTTCAAAAACCTGATCCTCTCCGCCGTGTATTCCTCGATGTGCTTCCAGAGGGAGGAGAGCTGCTTCTTGTGGGCACAGAGCTTCTCCGTGCAGTTCTGGCAGCGGAGGTAGTCGTTGGTCCGCTCGCTGAACCGTTCGGGATGGCGGAAGAAGGTCAGTTCCCAGCGGACGAGCAGGGCGATGGACAAAGCGAGAAGGCTCCACGTATAGGTCTTCTGGATGAAGAACAGGGGCGTGAACATCATGGCGTAGTCCCAGTTGTAGATGCGGCAGGTGCTGCAGCATTTGTTCTTCAAAAACCAGGTCTGGAAGGGGCAGAAGAACAGGATGCAGATCATGTCGCACACGGAGTAGGCCACGCACAGGAGGATCATGATCCCGTCGTCCAGGATGTCCGCCATGTGCAGCGCCCCGAACAAGGCGTTGAACACGAACCATACGAGGAGCACCAGGAGCGTCGCGTTATTGTCCTCGATCCGAATGTCGGTACTGCCGGACTTGACGTAGTTCTGGGCGAACTGCTTCTGGCAGCCGGGGCTTTCCAGCTTGGAGGGGAAGA
>JAZRUD010000438.1:0-11772 GCA_045652385.1 Clostridia bacterium | reverse complement strand
TCCTGTCGCCGGGGCGTATACGGTCTGATTCCAGGCATTCTGTTCCATCGGGAAGCGTCCCGTCAAAAGTGTGGAGCTTGCGATAACTGGCGACGATATGTCCTTCGGGATCGATGATGACCGAGGTGTTGTGGGAGCGGGCGTCCCCGGGTATCCGCTCATACAGGCTGCCGCTGTGGATATAGACGCCATGCTCCTTCGCCTTTTCCATGAGGATTTCGGTGGTATAGCCGGGAATGGTTTCTCGCCCGCCGCCTGCGCCTACGTTCCGACCGCTCAGATTCATGATTTCCGGGAAGCAGATCAGCTTCGCCCCATGGGCTGCCGCTTCATCTATGAAGTCACAGGCCTGTTTCAGATTCTCTCCCTTATCATTCTGGCTGTCCATCTGCACGACCGCCGCCGTATATCTTCTGATGCGTTCCATATGACACCCCCGGTTTTTCTGTATCGAGCATAGTACAAACAGGGACTGTTCGTCAACACCTGAATATGGAGGCGTGACTAAGGCCGGATCCATTCAACGGAACAAATGAAACGAAAATGAACATTGGTTTTACGTGGATCACGATGCTGGCTTGTGTCGCTTCGTCTGCTCAAAGCGTTCCGGCGATCATCGAAGACGAAGCGCCGTTCGTTCGGATTCGCGGACAAAAGAGCGGGGAGAAATTGGCGGTAACATCTTGACAAGGAGGGGGCGAAAAAGGTATACTTCTATCGTAGGTTTAGCGTTAAACTAAACGGCGAAAACGCGTAGCGTCAAAGACGGCCCTTAACTCCGCTGCGCAAAGAAAGCGCAGCAATTTCGTAAGCAAAACAGACAAAACTGCAAAAAGGAATGGAGATTAGTATGAAAAAGAGTTCCAAAGCCCTTGCGCTGCTGCTGGTCCTGTGCTTTTTGATCGCCGGCTGCGGCGGCCAGGACGCCTCTGCCGGGACCGGGACGGCGCCTGTCGCCGAAGCGACCGCTGCTCCTGAGCTCTCCGCCGAGTTGAAAGAGGAACTGGAATCCTTCTCCAGCGACGTGATCGATGGGGATCTCACCTGCACCATCACCCTGGGCAACTGGCCCCCGGATACCGCGGCGGCCTCCGAGCTGGCGCTCTTCGAGGGCTACAAGGCCACCATGGCCAAGCAGTATCCCAACGTGACGCTGGTGCCGGACTACTATTCCTACACCCTGAGCAACTACGTGCCCATGGCCAAGGGCGGCACCGCGCCCAGCATCTTCCAGCCTCCCTTCACCGATCCGCAGCTGCTCATCAGCCAGAATCTGGTGGGCGACGTGACGGACGCGCTGGCCGAGATCGGCGTCCTCGAAAAGTTCAGCCCCTCCTACGTGGAGATGCTGGCGGACAAGAACGGCCGCATCTACGGTCTGCCCCGGGACGGCTACGTGCTGGGCATGCACATCAACATCGATCTGTTCCGTCAGGCGGGGCTGGTGGACGAGGAAGGCCTTCCCATCTACCCCAAGACCCTTCAGGAGCTGGCGGAATACGGCCAGATCATCCGGGAGAAGACCGGCAAGGCCGGCCTGGTGTTCCCTGCCAGCGAGACCTATGGCGGCTGGCTCTTCACCAACATCGCCTGGAACTTCGGCTGCGTGGGCGAGAACGCCCTGGAGTATCAGGACGAAAACGGGCGCTGGGTCTGCAACTTCACGTCCCCCCAGGCCGTCGCCGCCATGGAGTATATCCGCGACCTCAAGTGGAAGTATGACATCCTCAACGCCGACGCCACCACCACCGACTGGGCCGGCGCCCATTCGAGCCTTGGCACCGGGGAGGCGGCTATGAACTTCGCCGCTGACGATTCCGTGGATCAGCCCACCGCCAACAAGGGGCTGCCCCTCGAAGACTTCGCTCTCATTCCCTTCCCGGCCGGTCCCGAGGGCCGGTACGCCCTGGCCGGCGGCACCTGCTACATGTTCGCGCCGAACATCACGGCGGACCAGGCCAAAGCCCTCATGGCCTATTTGAAGGTCCTGGGCAAGCTCCCCTTCCTCGATGACGACATCGTCGCCGGCATGCGGTCCGACTACGCCGCCAAGCGGGACCGGGGCGCACCGGTGCTGCCTGCCATCAGCGCGTGGAACGACGAGGAATACAACGCCACCAAACAGGCCATCATCGACGAGTACTGCAACGTGGATATGCGGCTCTTCAACGACTTTTTCGATTCCATCTCCGAGGGCACCATTACCCTGAAGGCGGAGGAGCCCGTCTTCGCCCAGCAGCTCTACCGGGAGCTCACCGCCGTGATCCAGCGCATGATCACCCGGGAAGGCGCCGACGTGACCAAAGCCCTGAAGCAGGCCCAGGAGTCCTTCCAGGAGTACCTGGACGACGAAATCAACAACTGATCCAGGATGACAACATGCCGGCATCGCTTCGCCCTGCCGGTATGTTTTTAGGGAATATGTGCAGGAGGTGTTCGCAGTGAATCGTCGTTTGAAGACCGCCACCGCCCGCGGCAAGCGGAACGAATCGTTCAAATCCTGGCTCATCATGCTGCCCGGGCTGCTGCTCATGACCTTCTTCGTCTGGGAGCCGCTGCTGGAGAGCGTTCGCATGAGCCTCTATAAGACGGAGAACGTGGAGCTGGTGAAATTCATCGGTCTCAAAAACTTCGTCAGCGTCATGGGCAAGGCCAACTTCTCCCAGGCCCTGGTGAACACCTTCGCGTACACCTTCTGGTCGCTGCTGATCGGCTTTTTGCTGCCCATCGTCCTCGCCATGATCATCGGTGAGACGGTGCGGGGCAAGGGGTTTTTCCGCACAGCGGCGTACCTGCCCAACATGCTGCCGGGCCTCGCGGTCATCATCCTTTGGTCCGCTTTCTTCTCCGGAGAGAAGTCGGGCGTGCTGAACATTCTGCTCAGCAAGCTGGGCATCCCCGCCCAGACCTACCTGACCCGGGCCAATCTGGTCATCCCCATCATCATCACCATCGCCACCTGGAAGGGGGCGGGGGCCACGGCCCTCATCTACATGGCGGCCATGGCCGGGGTGAACCCGGAGCTCTATGAAGCGGCCGCCATCGACGGGGCCAGCGTCTGGCAGCGGATCAGACACATCCTGCTGCCCTCCATCCGGAAGCTGGCAGGGACGCTGCTGATATTGCAGATCATCTCCGTGTTCCAGATCATGTATGAGCCCATGGTTCTGACCAAGGGCGGCCCGGACAACGCCTCCCTGTCGCTGATGCAGCTCATGTGGCAATACGCTTTCGGCGGCTCCATGGACTATGGCAAGGCTTCGGCGGTGGCGGTGATCGTCACGGTGATCCTGCTGGCCATGACGGCGGTGTATTCCTACTTCAACAACAAGGAATCCGATTGGGATTGAGAAGGGAGGAAAGGATATGCGTAAACTTCCCCGCACCGGCGTGATCCGGGACTACGATATGCACTCCGTCTCCGTGCGGATCGGCTACGGGATCATCTACGCCCTGTGCCTGGTGATGGTCGTCTTTGCCGTCTTTCCCCTTCTCTGGGTGGTCCTGGCCGGCTTCAAGGACCTTAAGGAGTTCATGTCCAGCACGTCGCTGCTCCCCCGATCCTTCAGCCTCGCCACCTTTACCAAGACCTGGAATCAGCTGGGCATCACCAAGAACTATCTCAACTCCCTGATCTCCGTGGTGGGCAGCGTCGTCTGCGCCCTGATCTTCAACGGGCTGCTGGGCTACGGCCTGGCCATCCTGAAGCCCCGGGGGTACGGCGTGGTGAAGAAGATGGTCATGCTCTCCCTGCTGGTGCCGGCCACCATCAGCATCGTGCCCCTGTTCATGAACATCCAGCGGCTGCACATGGGCAACAGCTTCCTGCCCCTGTGGCTTTCCTACGGGGCCAACGCCATGTACGTGGTGCTGTTTATCCAGTTCTTCGAGTCCCTGCCCCAGTCCATGATCGAGGCGAGCCGCATCGACGGCTGTACGCCGCTGCAGACCTTCTTCCACATCGTGCTGCCGCTCTCCAAGCCCATCTGCGCCGTGGTGGCCATCTTCGCCATCAACGCCGCCTGGTCCGACTTCCTGCTCCCCTATCTGGTGCTGCGGGGCGGACCCCTCCAGACGGTGATGGTGCGGCTGTTCGTGTTCAGCACGGAGCAGACGGTCAACGCCGACACCATGATGCGCTCGGTGGTCTTCTCCATGATCCCGCCCATCATCCTCTTCGCCATCTTCCAGAAGCAGCTGACGGAGAACGCGGTCAACGCGGGCATCAAGGGCTAAGGCAAGAAACAGATTCATCGAAAAGCGAGGGTTACCTGTGGCAAAAGTAGCTGACATATACTTCAAGACCGATCCCTGGAAGGTGGTGGAGGAGGGCTTCGATCCCGCCCATTCCCGGGTGAGCGAGTCCGTCTTCTCCCTGGGCAACGAAAGCATCGGGGTCCGGGGCTTCTTCGATGAGGGCGGCGGCGCGGACAGCCTTCGGGGCAGCTATACGAACGGCGTCTATGACATCGTGCGTCTGCCCAGGTCCTACCGCGGGATCGTGGATCGGACACACTTTATGATCCCCTCCGTCGACTGGCTGCTGACCGGCTTTGCTTTGGACGGGGAGGAGCTGGATCTCTCCCGGGTCCGCTTCCGGGATTTTCGCCGGGAGCTGGATTTGAGGGAAGGCACCCTGACGCGGACCTTCGTGTGGGAAAGCGCCTCGGGGAAAGACCTCAGGCTCACCTTCCTGCGGTTTTTGGATATGACCCATCGGGAGCGGGCCTATCAGCGGATCACCCTGGAGCCCCTGAATTTCTCCGGCGAGATCGAGATTTCCTCCGGCCTGTCCTTCGCGGTAAAGCATGAGGGCCAGGAGACCTGCTTCTGGAAGGAGACCCGCAAGCAGGCGGCGGAGAATCGGCTCCTGCTGCAATCCCGCACCACCTCGTCCGGACAGGAGGTCTTCGCCGGCGCGATCGTCGATCTGCCGGCCCCGGCCGAGGTCCTTTCCGGCGAAAAGAAAGCGTGGCTCAAAGCCTCCGTTCCCCTGGTTCAGGGACAGGTCCGGCAGGTGGAGAAACGGACGGTGATCCTCTTCGACGGCAGCGAAGGGGACGAGCTGTGGACCCGGGGCCGGGCGGCGCTGGAAGAGAGCGCCCGGGTGACCCTGGCGGAGGCGCTGCGCCGTCAGAAGGAGTATTGGGCAGACTACTGGGTGGTTTCCGACGTCGCCATCGAACCGGCGGACCGGGACGAAAATACCGTGTCGGCGGTGGCGGCGGAGCAGCAGGGCGTCCGGTTCTGCAGCTTCCAGCTGGCCCAAACCTATAACGGCGGCAGCATGCGCCACAATATCGGCGCCAAGGGGCTGACCGGGGAAGCCTACAACGGCCATGCCTTCTGGGACACGGAAGCCTGCTGCCTGCCCTTCTATCTGTTCACCAATCCCGCGGCGGCCCGGGATCTGCTGCTGTTCCGCTACAACACCCTGCCCATGGCCCGGAACCGGGCGAAGATGCTGGACTGCCAGGGGGCATGCTATCCCATCGCCACGCTCAACGGCGATGAAGCCTGCAACCTGTGGCAGCACGCCAGCCTCCAGCTCCAGCCCAGCACCGCCGTGGCCTACGGAATATGGCACTATGTCCATCTCACCGACGACGAGGCGTTTTTGTGGACCTACGGCGCGGAGATGCTGCTGGAGATCGCCCGGTTTCTGAAGAGCCGGGTGGCTCTGGGCAGCCGGAACGGAAAGTACGGCTTCTTCGGCGTCATGGGCCCCGACGAGTTCCATATGATGGTGAACAACAACGCCTACACCAATTACATGGGCAAGCGGACGCTGGAATACGCGGCGGAGACGCTCACCCGCATGGCGGCGGAGCGTCCGGCGGAATATGACGCCCTGCAGCGGCGGACCGCCCTTGCCGACGGGGAGATCGACGGCTGGCGCGAGGTGGCGGACAACATGTTCCTGCCCCAGGACGAGACCGGCCTCATCGAACAGCACGACGGCTTCTTCGACCTGCCCCACACGGACATCGCCGCCGTGCCGCCCGACCAGTTTCCCCTCTACGATCACTGGTCCTATGACCGCATCTATCGGACCGACATGATCAAGCAGCCGGACGTGCTCATGATGCTGTACCTCTACAACTCCTCCTTCTCCCGGCCGGTGAAGGAGGCGAACTACAGCTATTATCAGCCCCGGACCATCCATGAATCCTCCCTGTCCCCGGCCATCCACTCCATCCTGGCGGCGGAACTGGGACGGATGCAGGAAGCCATGGACCTGTTCGGCTTCGCCACCAGACTGGATCTGGACAACTATAACTGCAACACCCGGGAGGGGCTCCACATCACCAGCATCGCCATGGCCTGGGCCAACATCGTGTATGGGTTCGGGGGCCTGAGAAGCGACGGGGAGGTGCTTCGCTTCGCGCCCCGCCTGCCGGAGCGGTGGCGCAGGCTCCGCTTCTCCCTCACCTACAAGGGACGGGTGCTGACCCTGTGCCTGGAACCGGATCGAACGATCTTTCAGCTGCGTTCCGGCGAGCCGATATCGCTGCTGGTCTATGACGAGCTCCGTACCCTGGGCAGCGAGCCTCTGATCGTTCCCTGCCGATGAACTCATTCAGGCGACATCCATCCGCTGCTTCCTCCTTGCGGGTGGATGCCGCTTTTTCAGGAGAAACCTATGGATCTTTGGCGTTTGGAAAAAACGGGATATAGCGCGGAGAGCGCCGTCGACGATGGGAACCGGTTTCTTATCGCGAACGGCTATCTGGGCGTCCGCGGCACGGTGGGAGAGGCGGAAAAGACTGCCTTTCCGGCGGTGAACCTGGCGGGGGTCTATGATCAGAACGGGAATAAATGGCGGGAACCGGTGAACGCCCCCAACGGCCTGTTTCTGCGCCTTTCCTTCGACGGGGCGGCCATGGCCCTGCCCGAGCGAACGCCGGTGAGCCACCGGCTCAGCATCGACTACCGGCACGGCGTGTTCTCCCGGGAGACGGACTTCGGCCCCGTGCGCCTCACAAGTGAGCGCATCGCCTCCCTCTGCCGGCCCCATCTGCTCGTGGAGCGGGTCCGGCTGGCCTTTGCGGAAAGCGGGACGGCGGAGGTGCTGACCGGCATCCGCACGGACATCTGGGACATCAACGGTCCCCATCTCTTCGATTTTCAGCTGGACCCGGGGGAGACGCTGGTTTGCCGCGCCGTCACCGGGGAAAAGGGCGTGCCCGTAGCCGTGGCCCAGGCCGCGGCCCGGGATTTTGACGCCGAGGAAAGCTTCTCCCGGGAGGAAAAGGGCGTGTTCCGCACCCTGCGGTTTTCCGCAGCGGCGGGGCAGATCGTGACGCTGACTCTATTCGCCGCCGTTTTCACGGGGCAGGACGTACCGGATCCCGCCGCCGCATCAAAAGAGCTGTGCCTGGCGGCCAGGGCGTCAGGCCGGGAGACCTGCTTCGCCGACAACGCCGGGGCCTGGGAAAGCGTGTGGGCCCGCTGCGGGATGGACCTGGAGGGGGACCCAGAGGGGGCGTTGGCCCTCCACGCCAGCTTGTACTATCTCAACAGCATCGCTCCCCGCCACAGGGACGACCTGTCCATCCCCGCCCGGGGCCTGTCCGGTCAGACTTATAAGGGAGCCGTCTTCTGGGATTCGGAGATATTTTTCTTCCCCCTGTTCGTCCATACCCAGCCTGAGGTGGCCCGTTCCCTTCTGCGCTATCGGATCGAATCCCTGCCCGGCGCGCGGGAAAAAGCGGCGGAATATGGGTACCGGGGGGCGTTCTACGCCTGGGAAAGCCAGGAGGGCGGCAAGGAGGGCTGCACCGATTTCAACGTGGTGGACGTGTTCACTCACCGACCCGTGCGCACCTATTTTCGGGACAAGCAGATCCATATCAGCGCCGACGTCGCCTACGCCATGTGGCAGTATTTTGTGATCACCGGGGATCGTTCCCTGCTGGCGGCGGGCGGCGCCGAGGTCATATTGGAGTGCGCCCGTTTTTATCTCAGCCGCATGAGCCGGCAGCTGGACCGGGAGACGGCGGACCTGCTGGACGTGATCGGCCCCGACGAATACCATGAGCGGGTGGCCAACAACGCCTTCACCAACGGCATGGCGCGGCATTGTCTGCAGCGTGCCTTGCAGCTGCGGGAGGTGTTCGCCGACAGGCCGGGATACCTGGCGGCGCTCACGGAAAAGCTGGACTATGAACGGGACTGGGCGCTGCTCCCCGAGGCCGTCAGGACCCTGCGCGCGCCCCGGATCAGGGACGGGGTCATGGAGCAGTTCGACGGATACTTCGCTTTGGAAGACTGTTCCCTCAGCGAAGTCCGTGCCCGCCTCCGGGATCCCCGGGAGTATTGGGGCGGGGATCACGGCGTGGCCGGCACCACCCAGATCATCAAGCAGGCGGACGTTGTCGCCCTGATGGCCCTGCTGCCCGAGGCGTTCACGGATGAACAGGCGGCGGCCAACTGGGCTTACTATGAGCCCCGCACGGAGCACGGCTCCAGCCTTTCGGCCTGTATGTACGCCCTGACCGCCTGCCGCATGGGGCGGCCGGACAAAGCCTGGGAGCTGTTTTTGAAAACGGCGTCCATCGACATGGTGGGCGGCGGCAAGCAGTGGGCCGGGGAGATCTATATCGGCGGCACCCATCCCGCCTCCAACGGCGGCGCCTGGATGATCGCCGCGCTGGGCTTTGCAGGGCTGCGGATGCGGAACGGGCAGATCGAGCTCCATCCCCGCCTGCCGGAGCAGGTCAAGGGCCTCCGCTTCAGGCTAACGGTGGACGGCGTCCCCAGGGAGATCGCCGTGACCCGGGACGGCTGGTCGATGCAATAAATCGCGTAATCAAAAAGAAAGGATTGGGTTTTCCAATCCTTTCTTTATTTCGTTCCCGTCAATAGACCTCTATCTCCGCCGCCTGAGCGCCGCCGGTGCGGGAGGAGGAATTCATGGTGAACACCACCCGGACGAAGGCGGCGTCCACGGCATTGAAGTCGATGCGGACGCGGTTGCCGGTGGCGGCGTCGAATTCATAGACGGCGGCGGGGGCGGCCTCGGTGAAGGTCTCCCCGTCCGGGCTCACCAGCACGGCGATCTCCTGCTTCCGGGGCTCCCAGATGGCGGAGGGATTCAGCCGCACGGCCACGGTGGACACGTTGTGCGTCCCGTCCAGCTCGATGGTCATTTCCGCAGGGAACCCCTTGGACTCCCAGTAAGTATCCGTCTTGCCGTCGTTCACGTTGTCCGCCACGTACACGTCTGTATGGGCGCCGGATCGGATGGGCCGGTTCAGAGCGAAATTCTCCGTCTCCGGCATGGGGATGTAGTTGGCTTCCGGGTCGGGGAAGCAGGGCGGGCGCTGGGCCTTGGCCTGCTCGGGCGCAGCGACGAGGGTGAGCCCCGGCTCCGCAGTTTCCTGCTCCTTAGTCGGCTGCAGATACGCCCAAAGGCTGGCGGCCAGGGCGAGGACGATGATGACGACAAAGACGATGGTCAGTTTCTTTTCCATGGCGTTTTCCTCCCTTACTCCACCGTGATGCCTTCGCAGAATTCGTTGACGGACAGGTTCAGCCCCTTGAGATCCTTCACCGCCTGGCCAAGGACCGTGACGTTTTTCAGGGTGACGTTGGTGATCCGGTGGGCTTCGTCGATGCCGCTGATGCGCGAGGCGGGCACCCGGCCGTCGGCGGTGTTCACCACCGTGAGCCCGTCGATGAGCACGTTGTCCACGGTGCCGTATTCGTCCTTCACGGTGGTCCAGCCGGACTTATTGAGGTTCATCTCAATGAGCTCGTTGTTCCGGCCGTTGTCCCCCTGCATCATGGCGTTCTCCACCAGGATGTTCCGGTAGACGATGTCGTGGACGAAGGCGTCGTCGCTGTTATGGATGCTGATGACGGGCTTGTGGAAGTTGTAGAGGACCGTGATGTCCTCGAACAGCACGTCCCGGATCTCCGGGTCCAGCGTCAGCCCCTTGTCGGTCTCGTAGCCGATCTCCATGGACTGGGCCAGGTCCGTCCAGATCTGCATGTTCCGGAAGGTGATCCCCTTGGTGGAGCCGGAATAGTTCTTGATGACCAGGCTGTCGTCCCAGGTCCGGGCGAAGCTGTTGGTCACGACGTGGTCCGTGCAGGACTGGAAGGTGAACCCGTCCCCGTTCTGACGGCCGGAGATGATCTTGACGTTGTCTACGGTGACGTGATTGGAGGAGTAGGAATTGAAGTTCCAGCAGTTGGAGTTCACCAGCATGATCCCCTCCACGGTCACGTTCTTGGCGTGGTTCAGGTCGATGGGCACCCGGGCGTAGGACCCGGCCTGGTTCCAGGCGGAATAATCGCTGCCGTCGATCATGCCTCGGCCGCAGATCTTCACGTCCTTGGCGTTGTTCACGGAGACGATGGAATGAAGCACCGCGCCGCCGGAGAGGTAGAGGGTCTGGCCGTCCGTCAGCACGACGGCGTCCATGGTCCATTCCCCGGGGCCGATGAAATACACGTTGGGATCGTCGGGGTCGGGGATCTCCGTCTCCGGGGGATTGGCGAAGATATGGGTGGCCTTGTTGACGCTTCCGTTATATACCACGGTATACTGGCCGGGCTCGGTGATGGTAAAGCGGACATGGCCGTCCGCGACCTCCGGCTCGATGCCCCAGGTGCTCGGAATGACCTGGGCGCTCTCCACGGGGTTTTTGAGCCCCGGCATCTCGATGTCGATGTCCACGGCGCCGGAGAAATCGAAGTAGGCCATGGGGGTGTCGCTGGGCTGGGTGTTGGCGTTCCAGATGTGCTCATGGTTGACCATCACGTCATAGACGAACAGCTCGTGCCCGTTGGCCGTGATCCGGGCGTTCGGGGAGCTGGTCATGGTTTTCGGCCCCTCGTACAGGGTCAGCAGCGTCGCGGGTTCCTGAGACGCCTCCGGAGTCTTCACGCGGCGGGGCGCGCCGGGCGAGGCGATCATGAAGATGGCGAAGGCAAGCAGGAGCGCGGCCAAGATCCCCAGGACGACAAGGCGGGGAACAGCGGCAGATTTGGTGCTCATCGGTGAGTCCCTCCCGTATAGTTGCGGAATAGTTTAACGTTAAACCTTCCTGGATCGATTATACAATAGGAAACCGAAATGGGCAAGAGCAAAAACAGCTTTTTCTCCCTCGTTTTTCAGAATCGATCCGCAGACCGCCGGGATAAAAATGCCCGTATTCGGGCAGGTGAAACGCTAAATCTTTGCTTGACAGCATACGGGGCAGATGCTATAATTTAAGCACGATAGGTTTAACGTTAAACCTATCCATAGGTCGAGCACATCACACATAAAAAATCAGGGAGGTCAAGCATGAAAAAGTTACTCGCACTCGTCCTTGCTCTCAGCATGATCCTTGGATTAGCTGCCTGCGGACAAACTGCCAAGCCCGCCGAGGCTGCTCCCGCTACGGAAGCCCCCAAAGCACAAGAACCTGCCGTCACGGAAGCTCCCAAGGCAACAGAGGAGCCGGCCCCCGCCGCGCCGACTTCCTTCCTGTGGGATAACTTCGACGATCGTGACCCCAACAACAAGCCTGAGCTCGCTCCCAACGGCGTGAACATCTGGTGGGACAACTGGGCCAACCTCCGCGCCAAGAATGAGGACGGCGCCATCAAGCTGGACATGCGGCCCAAGGCCTTCGATCCCGAAGACTTTGAAAACGAAGCGGACTACTTTGCCCACGCCGGCGACTGGATGGCCAACTGGGGCGAAGCCGTCAACATGTGGGCCCTGGACGGCATCTCCTGGTGCAAGTACCTGACCATTCGCATCAAGGGCGAAGC
>JAZRUD010000437.1:0-9619 GCA_045652385.1 Clostridia bacterium | reverse complement strand
AGACCGAACCGGTTGATGATGGCCATGGGACGTAGGTCCACAGTCTCCATGATGTGGTCTTTCAGAGCGCCCACGTCGTTGATATGAGCGGTACCGAAATCCTCGATACGGATACTGGTGGGTCGGGACACGCCGATGGCGTAGGAAAGCTGGACCTCGCAGCGATCCATATATCCCTCTGCCACGATATTCTTGGCGAGATACCGGGCCATGTATGCGCCGGTGCGATCCACCTTGGTGGGGTCTTTTCCTGAGAAGGCGCCGCCGCCATGACGGGCGTACCCACCGTAAGTGTCTACGATGATCTTGCGGCCGGTGAGACCCGTGTCCCCCGCAGGACCGCCTACTACGAAGCGGCCGGTGGGATTGATGAAGAACTTCGTCCAATCCCCCAGCATGTTCTTGGAAAGAACAGGCAGGATCACCTGTTCCTTAAGAATTTCGCGCAGAGCATCGATTTCGATGCTCTCCCGATGCTGAGCAGACAGGACCACCGCCAGAATGCGGCTGGGGGTATTATCCTTATACTCCACCGTCACCTGAGCCTTTCCGTCGGGCAGCAGGAACGGCAGCGTCCCGTCGTTCCGCAAGGTCTCCAGCCGACGGGTCAAGCGATGGGACAGCTCGATAGGCAGCGGCATGTAGTTTTCCGTCTCCCGGCAAGCATACCCAAACATCATGCCCTGATCGCCGGCGCCGATCTCCAGGGGGTCCGGGTTGTCCACGCCCATAGCGATGTCCGGAGATTGATGATTCAGGGAAACGTCGATCACGGCAGTGTCGCAGTCAAATCCGCGTCCGGGTTCAGTGTATCCGGTATCGCGGATCACCCGACGGGCGATGGCCTCATAGTCCACCCGGGCGGTGCTGGTGATCTCCCCCATGATGTGCACATGATCCGTGTTGGCTGTTACCTCGCAGGCTACGCGGGCTGCCGGATCCTGGGCAAGAATAGCGTCCAGAATAGCGTCGGCAGTCTTGTCGCAAAGCTTGTCCGGATGTCCTCCGGTGACGGATTCAGATGTAAAGCAAGCAGGCATTTTTATATTTCTCCTGATATTCTTTTCATTTGGCAAGCTATACTACCATCTTCAAACCGTTCTGTCAATGCTTGACGAGAAAAGGCGACGGGAAACCCCGCCGCCTCTTGGGTCGTTTGTTTTGCGTTTACGCCTTGGGAATGATGGTGATACGGCCCTGGCCGTAAGGATCCAGATAATCGGAACCAACGGTGCCGCCCAGCACTTCCACGATGTAGTTGATGAGGACCTGGTTGTCCAGCATGACGTCCTCTGACAGGAAATTGTTGTCAGCGAACATGGTGTAGCCGTCGCCCATGTCCTTCAGCAGGTAGTTGTGGCAGGCCAGGGTGTAGGTCTTGTTGGGATCGATGGGGGCATAGGTGCCGTCCTTCTGGAGGACCTCCACATCCTTGACCCGGCGATCGCCGGCCACTTCGACGAACATCTTCATCTCATCCTTGACCACGGTGGATTCCACGTTCATATCGATGGAGAACTTGAGGCCGGAAACATGGAGGAATCCGCCGCTTTCACCCGGCATGGATGACACGGACATCTCAAGGGCATCCAGGATCTCCTGACCGGTAGCTTCAACTGTGCACAGGGCGTTGCCGTAGGGATGGACCTTGATGATCTGACCGTAGGTGATGTCGCCTTCCTGGATGTTGGCGCGAATACCGCCGCCGTTGACGAAGGCGATGTCGGTGTTGCCCATGGCGCGATAGGCGTCAGCGCACAGGTCGCCCAGGTTGGTCTCCTGGTTGCGGACGATACGAATGGCGTTGCCCTTCTCGCCAACGGCCACAGGATCGGTGGTGGTCAAAGTGACAGAGGTCTTGGCGACCACGGTGTTCACCAGTTCCTCATTCTTGGCGATGGCGGCCTCAACGGCTGCGCCGGCGCCGTTATCTTCGGTAAGAACGCCGACGGCGCTGATGAACCGAATGGCATCCTCATCCAGAAGCATGGAGGACATCTTGCCTTCGCCGGTGATGGTGAAGATACCGATGTTGGCCAGCTTGGTGCCGGTGGAGGTCAGGATGACATCGTTGCCGTCCTTGTTCTTCACCGCTTCGCCGGCGATGACGGAGTGGGAATGGCCATCCAGCATGGCGTCGATGCCGGTGGTGTTGGTGATGACCTCCGTGGACATCCAGGGAGAGCTCTGGAAGTCGATGCCCAGGTGGGCCAGGGCGATGACATAATCAGCACCTTCGGCACGGGCGGCGTCCACGGTCTCCTGGACCTTGTCATAGAGGTCCTGACCCTTGTTGCCTTCGCAGAAGGAGAAGATGAAGTTGCCTTCCCCATCCTGGAAGTAGGTGGGAGTGGATTTGGTGAAGGATTCCGGTGTGTCGATGCCGACGAAAGCGATCTTCTTGCCGGCTTTCTCGATGATGGTGTAGGGCTTGAGCACCGTCTCGCCTTTATCGTTGAGGAAGTTGCAGCAGACGTACTGGAATTTTGCCAAAGACACGTTCTTGTTGAACTGGTCCATGCCGTAGTCGAACTCATGGTTGCCGGGGACGGCCACGTCATAGCCCACTTCGTTCATGAGCTCCACGAGAGCTTCGCCCTCAGAAAGGGTACCGATGACGTCGCCCTGGATGGAATCGCCATTGTCCACCAGGATGACTTCCTTGCCGGCGGCCTCATAGGCGGCCTTTACACGGGCGAGACCGGCATACCCGATGAAATCGGCGATGCCGCAGTGCACGTCGTTGGTATAGAGGATCACGATCTCCTTCGCTTCCTCCCCTTCGGCCTTGGCAGCAGCGGGCACGACGATCATCCCCAGCAGCATCACGACAGCCAGCAGAACAGCAAATACTTTCTTGTTCATAGTTTTCCTCCCTGTTGAATTTGTGTTTCCACAAGCAAAAATATCATACCACACTTCGTTTGGTTTTTCAACCGAAATCATTTGATTTCCGTAAATTGAAAACCGATCCGATGAGCTCGGATCGGTTTGCTCTTTATTCTTCATTCGCCAGCTGAACGATCAGATCTACACAACGATCGATCCCCAGCTTTCCGCTGTTCAACGACAGGTCGTAATTCCTGGAGTCGCCCCAGGTCCTATCCGTAAAGTGCTTATAGTTCACCGCACGCTTGGTATCCTTCTCTTTGAGCCGTTCCTCTGGCTTCTTCTCGCTTTCGCCGTAAAGCCGGACGATGCGCTCGGCTTTGAATGCTTCGTCCGCATGGATGAACACATGAAAAGCGTCCTCCCGATCCTTTAGAATATAGTCGGCGCACCGGCCTACGATGACGCACGGTCCCTGATCCGCCACTTCCAAAATAACCTTGCGCTGGACAACATATAGGAAATCGTACACGCTCATGCCGCCCATAGTGCCGTGAGTACCGGTGTATGAGGACAACAGGGACAGCAAGCTTTTTCCGGGAGAATATTCACCATACTCCTCCACATAATTGGGATCGAAGCCGGTCTTTTCCGCCACGGTTTTGATCAGTTCTTTGTCGTAATACGGATATCCCAGCTTTTCGGCCACTTGATGACCGATAGTCCTTCCGCCGCTTCCAAACTCTCTGCTGATGGTGATAATGGTTTTTTTCATGGATCGTCCCCCCTAATATGGTTGTATTCCTATCATTTCGACAGACAGCAGATGGTCTTCTCTTTGAACGCATGCCCATCGATGCGCTGAACGACTGTCCCGTTGTGCGGTCGGTGCATATGATCGATATAATCGTAGACTACCATGCCTGTGGTATACTTGCCTGACGTCTCCACGCACATATACGTCTTCTGCTCCTTTAGGATGATCTCCGGCCACAAAACCACGGCCATAGCAGCCGGATCCGCGAGGCAGAGACCATTGAGCCCCAGGCGCTTGCCGTATTCGATCAATACCTCATTACAGTCTATCGCAAAGGCACCTGCCTCCGAGACCGCTGCCAATCGATCCCGATCCTCCTGCAGAAACAGACTCTCCCCGGTGCAGATCTCAAAGGGCGCCAAAATCACTGGCACGCCGGCATGGAATACCGCCTCAGCCGCCTCCGGGTCCACGATGATGTTGAACTCAGATACCGGGCTCCAGTTTCCGGGCATCTGCAGTGCGCCGCCCATGACGGTGATCGACTTGAAGCAGCGAAAGCTATCGGGGTCTTTGAAGGCGGCAATGGCTATGTTTGTCAAAGGACCCAGGGTCACCAGCTCGACCTGGCCGGGATTCTCGCGGGCGCAGTTCAGCATGGCGTCCACCGCGTTTCCTTCCTTTGGCTGGAGAATGGGATCGGGGTAGCCTCTGTCGGATAATCCGTCCACACCGTGACATACCACAGCGAAATCCGTGTTTCGATACAGCGGTTTGGTGGCTCCGGCATATATGGGAGGCGCGTAGGTACCGGCTCGTTCCACGCTGATAAGAGCGTTGCGGACCGCTCTCTCCAAGCTTACGTTCCCCATGACCACACTGATGCCGAGTACTTCCACAGCAGGTTCTCTGAGCGACATCAGCAGCGCCACGGCGTCGTCAGACGCCGTATCTGTATCGATCCAAAGTTTGCGCATAGGCTTTCCCCTCACTTTTTTTATACTATATCACATCCGAGCATCAAACGGAAGACAAAAAAGGATCGCCGTTTAGACGATCCTTTTGGTTTATAATTCGATCAAAGCATTTCTTTCAGCTTCATCAGGCTCTCCTTGGCGTCACCGATCAGCAGCGCTACGCCCTCACTGCGTTCATACAGCGGGTTGGGTACGCCGGCATAGCCGGGATTCAGGTCGAAGTTGCAGATGATGACGTGACCGCAGTCGCCTACGTTCAGTACCGGCATGCCGTAGATGGGCGTGCCTTCAGCGGTGTTGGCCGCCGGATTCATCACGTCGTTGGCGCCGATGACCAGCGTCACGTCCGCGTCTTTGAAGTCGTCGTTGATGTCCTCCATCTGGAACAGATCCTCATAGGGAATATCCACCTCGCACAGCAACACGTTCATGTGGCCTGGCATACGTCCGGCTACCGGATGGATGGCGAAGCGTACTTTGGCGCCATGCGCTTCCAACGCATCCTTTAATTCACGCACCGCATACTGGGCCTGGGACAGAGCCATGCCGTAGCCGGGGACGATGATCACGTTCTTGGCCTCCTTGAAGGCGTCAAACACTTTCTGTGCCTCGGTTTCCTTATCCACCACCGGAACGACTTCCTCGGCGGGAGCCTCCTCAGCCGCTGGATCTGACTTCGTTTCTGCCGCAGGCTCAGCTGCTTTGGTCGAACCGGAGACCGTAGTGGCTCCCGTCAAAATGGCGGAAAGCTTCCGGTTCATGGCACGGCACATGACCTCCGTAAGGATCAGACCGGACGCGCCCACGATACCGCCCACAGCCACCAACAGCGGTTCACCGATGGCCATGCCTGCGATACCTCCCGCCACACCGGACAAGGAGTTCAGCAGACTGATGGTGATAGGCATGTCTGCCCCGCCCACCCGCAGCACGAACAGCCATCCGAAAGAGCCGGCCAGGATAGCACATAGGAGTGTGAACAGGATCAACATCCCGTTGTTTTCCCGGCAGAGAAACAGCGGCAGAATGCAGAACACTGCCAGCACGCCCGAAAGCAGTACGAGCGTTGTATGTCCCTTGAGGATCACAGGCCGCTGATTGAACCATTTGGCCAGTTTCCCGGCAGCCAGTATGCTGCCCAGCAGGGTGACCATGCCAATAATCAGGGCGATCCCCCCGGTAATCGTATCAAAAGCGCCGATAGCTTTGCCGTCGGTTAGGGTGACAGCCGCCACCAAGGCGGACGCCGCGCCGCCGAAGCCGTTAAGCATGGCCACCGTCTGTGGCATTTCGATCATCTTCACTTTCCTGGCGAGCACAGCGCCTGCGACGATCGCAGGCGCCAGGCCCAGAATGAGCCAGACCCATTTTCCGGAGAAGTCATAGCGAACGACGGTCAGCACGATGGCGGCCACCATGCACGCGCAGGAAAGCAGATTGCCCCACAAAGCGGTTTTCACCTTGCTCATCATGGAGATGCCCAACAACACCAGTCCCCCAAGGACGATGCAGAGAACGTAGTAGACGGAATCGATCATGCTTCCCTCTCCTCCTTCTCCTTCTTATGGCCGAACATCAGCAGCATTCGATGGGTCACCAGGAAGCCGCCCGCCACGTTGAGCATAGCAAGAGCGATAGCAATGAGGGCCTGGACCTTGCTGCCCGTGAAGGCAGCGGTGGCCACAGCGATCATGGCTCCCAGCACGGTGACGCCGGAGAGGGCGTTCATACCGGACATGAGGGGCGTGTGCAGCAGGCTCGGCACGTTTTTGATGAGCACATAACCGAGAACGCTGGATACGATGAAGATGCCCACAAGGATCAGCGGATGCACGTCGTCCTCCTTATTTCAAGCCCATGGCCTCGAGAGCGCCTTCATGGACGATCTTGCCGTCCCGGGTGACCAGGATGCTCTTGACGATCTGATCGTTCATGTCCAGCTCGATCTGGCCGTCATGGGTGAGGAACTTGGTAAGGTTATAGATATTCTGAGCGAACATCCAGGTGGAGCTGGAGGCCAGCATGCCGGGGATGTTCTTTATACCCTCCAGGACCACGCCGTGCTTGATCTCGCGCCTGCCCGGCGGGGTGATGGCGCAGTTGCCGCCCTGGTCGATGGCGATATCGACGATGACGGATCCCTCCTTCATGGTCTTTACCATCTCGTCAGTGATGACCACCGGAGCCAGCTTGCCGGGGATCAGTGCGGAGCAGAACACGACGTCCATGTTGGGCAGGACCGCGGCGATGGCTTCCCGCTCCCGCAGCAGCGTGGCTTCCGGCAGTTTCTGAGCATAGCCGCCCGGCGCAATGGCTTCCTCAGCAGGTACGCCCAACTCCACGGGCTTGGCGCCCAGGGACTTGGCCTGCTCCATGGCTGCGGGACGAATGTCGGTGGCATAGGTGACGGCGCCGAGACGTTTGGCGGTGGCCAGGGCTTGCAGGCCGGCCACGCCCACGCCGATGACCAGCACGTTGCAGGGCTTGATCATGCCCACGGCGCAGAAGATTTGCGGCATGAATTTCTCCAGGTCAGAGGCTGCCATCAGCATACCCTTATATCCGGCTACGGTGCTCATGGACGTGAGGGCGTCCATGTTCTGAGCCCGGGAAATGCGGGGGACGCCGTCCAACGTGAGGCCGATGACGCCCTTCTTCGCCATGTCTTTAACCATCTGATGGTTCACGGGAGACGCAGGATGAATGAAGGTGATGATGTACTGCCCGGCATGCATCATGTCGATCTCGAAGCAGCCTTTCTCTTCGTTGAACAGAGGTTCCTTGACCTTCAGGATCACGTCCGCGCGATCGTACAGGTCGGCCACGTCCGCCACCATCTCAGCGCCTGCAGCCGCATAGTCCTCGTCAGCGAAGAAAGCGCCGATGCCGGCGCCTTTCTCTACCAGCACAGTCGCCCCGTCCTTGACGAACTTAGCCACGGTTTCCGGAGTTGCTGCCACACGGCGCTCGCCGTGCATGATTTCCTTGGGGACACCGATGATCATTTGTTTTTCCTCCCAATAGTACTGATAGTTATTTCGTCGCTTCCGGCAGCGGGGACAGGATGTTTTTGTCCGTCCTCAACACCAGATGCGTCCGCGTCTTGCTGACGCCGGGGATGCGCTTGATATCCTCCAGAACGTTGGTCAGAGTGCTGGTGGAAGCGGTCACCACATGCAGTAAAAAGTCGAAGTCGCCGGCCATATAGTAGCATTGGATGATGTCCTTGTGGCTGTTGACGGTGTGTACGAATCCCTCCACGTATTTCGGGTGCTCCATCCCCACCGAGATGAAGGCGGATACGTCCCGCCCCATAGCGGATTCACTAAAAATAGCGGTGTATCTTTCGATACAGCCGCTGTTTTCCATCTTACGCATGCGCTCGATAACCGCCGAGGTGGAAAGGTTCACCCGTTCGGCAATGGTGGAAGCATTCATTCTTGCATTCTCCTGCAAGCAGGTCAGAATTTGAATATCTGTTCTGTCCACGATCTTCACGCTCCGTATTTTTTTCTTTATTATACCCTGAGCAATGTATATTTTCAATCAACAAAACGAATATCGTGAAATAATTTCGTCCTTTTGTAAGAATCATCATTTCCTTTTGCTAAAGTTGTTTTCAGACCACGTATACCGTAAAAAATACGCATAAATCGCTGCATCTACAGAAATGTTCGCGTGTTAAAAAAGGGCTTGACTTTTTCATGCCTCGATGCTAATATATCGAAAGTCGAAGGAACGACAGCATATTTCTGGGTGTAGCGCAGTTTGGTAGCGTGCTTGAATGGGGTTCAAGAGGCCGGAAGTTCAAATCTTCTCACCCAGACCAAAAAACTGAAGGCAGGTTTGATCCTGCCTTTTTTCATACCATATTATGTACTTTCATTCAATATGTCGGATTAGTTTGTCCCTGAGGCTCAATGGTGGCCGTGGGCAGCAGATACCCCTCCTCATGGAGAAAGTCCTCGGTGTCGTTTTTGATGCCAACGATATGTTCGGTCATGACCGAGATCCATTCGGACAGATTCCCGGACAGGAATCCTTTCTCGTTCAGCTTGAACAGGACGAAGCCGGCTAAGACCACTATGACCACGACTATGCCGATAAAACGCATCAATGATTTCATTCTCAGTCTCCTTTCCAGGAATTGACGTTAGTATACCATATATGTACGGGATCAATCGGAAATATTATGTGAAATCCGTATGACCTCCGTGTTACGAACAGCTTCTTCGATCATCGGCTCGAAATCCACCAAAGCTTCGCTTTCCCGAAGCTTTTGAACCTGGGGCCGGGTTACGGGATGCTGGGGCACGAACACCGTGCAGCAATCCTCGTAAGGCAGGATGGACGTCTCGAAGGTGCCGATCCTCTTGGCCCTCTCAATGATCTCCTCCTTGTCAAAGCCGATCAGAGGCCGGAACACAGGCATGTCCACTGCATCGTTGGTGACCGCAAGACTTTCGATGGTCTGGCTGGCCACCTGCCCGATGGATTCCCCGGTGATGAGAGCGAGGCATCCGCAGCTTCTGGCGGTGCGCTCAGCGATCTTCATCATCAGCCGACGCATGAGGACAGTAGTCTCGGAGGAAGGACACTTGTCGTAGATGGTGGTTTGGATGTCGGTGAAAGGGACCAGGTAGAGGTCGAAGGCTCCAGCATATTGGGACACGATCCGGGCCAGTTCCACCACCTTGTCCCGAGCGCGTTCGCTGGTATAGGGGTAGCTGTAAAAATGGATTGCCGACAGGGCCACGCCCCGCTTGGCGATCATGTATCCGGCCACAGGACTGTCAATGCCGCCGGAGATGAGCAGCATCGCCTTGCCGTTGGTGCCCACAGGCATGCCGCCGGCACAGGGAATCTCACCGACATACAGAAAAGCCTTGTCCTGCCGGATTTCCACGGTCAGCGGGATATCGGGATGATGCACGTCCACCTTCAGATTTGGATATTCCTGCAGCAGTTCTCCGCCCAGCTCACGGCAGATCATTTCCGAGGTCATGGGGAAACGCTTGTCTGCCCGACGGGCGAACACCTTAAAGGTCTTCGGCTC
>JAZRUD010000436.1:0-2498 GCA_045652385.1 Clostridia bacterium | reverse complement strand
CCATAGAGGGCATAACGAGGGTTGTCGGACATGCCGCCGTCGATGGCCACATACCGCTTGTAGCCCGTGATCTCCTTGACGGAGCCCACGGTGTACAGGGTCAATCCCGCATCCGCCACGATGCTGCGACCCGGCTCCATGCATATTTTGGGCACGGGCAGGGACAACCGGCGGGCGATGCTTTCCAAGGTCTCCGCCACAGAAGCGATCTTTCGGGGGATGTCTATGATGGGATCGCTCTCCACATACCGGACCCCGTAGCCGCCGCCCAGATCCAGCTCCTCCGGCAGATATCCGCAGCGGTCGCGGACGGTGCGGATGAAGGCCATCATCACCATGACCGACCGCTCGAACACGTCCTCCCAGAACACCTGGGACCCCACGTGGCAGTGGAACCCGGCCACGTTCAGATGGGGCTGCTCCAGCGCCAGCCGCACGAAGGGCTCCGCCTGGCCGGTCTCGATGGACACGCCGAACTTGGAGTCCACCTGGCCGGTGCTGACGGCGGCGTAGGTGTGGGGGTCGATGCCCGGGGTGATCCGCAGCAGCACCTTCTGTATCACGCCCCGGCGGGCCGCCTCCGCCTCCAGGGCCAGCAGCTCCTCCGTCCCGTCCGCCACGAAGCAGCCCACGCCGGCGTCCATGGCGAAGGCGATGTCCTCGTCCGTCTTGTTGTTCCCGTGATAATACACCTGGGCCATGGGGAAGCCCGCCGTCCTGGCGGTATGGATCTCCCCGGAGGAGACCACGTCCAGCCCCAATCCCTCGTCCCCCACGATGCGGCACATCTGCCGGAAGGCGGCCGCCTTGCTGGCGTAAAGCACCCGGGAGCCTTCGGGGAAGCATTTTGAAAACGCCTCCCGATACAGGCGGCAATTATACCGGACCCGATCCTCGTCCATGAGATAGAGGGGGGTCCCGTAGGCCTTCGCCAGGGCTACGGTATCCTGTCCGGCGAAGCGCAGATGCCCGTCCTTGCGGTCCAGGTTGGCGCACAGGACGGTCTCCGGGCAGGGGAAAAGGGTCTGTTGAGCGGTCATATCCTGCTTCTCCGATGACTGTAAAAAAGTGCCCTTACTGTATCACGGCGCGCCCCGTTCGTCAAGGATAATATATCATCCTTTCCATAAAAAAACGGAGCGATTCTCCCGCTCCGTGGCTGTTTGGGCGTCTCGCTATTGCAGCCTTCGGATGGCTCGCTCCACCTCGTCCCGCACCTCGCCGCTGACGATGCCCCAGTCCTCCCGCAGGATGCGCAGGACCTCCCGGTAGGCCTTGATGGCCCCCGCCCTGTCGCCGCGGATCTCTGAGATGTGGGCGATGCACATGGCGCCGTCGGTGAACTTGGGGGACGCCTGAAGGGCCAGGCCCTTTTTGTAGAGTTCGACGGCTTTATCGTACTCCTGCCGCTGGGTGTAGATGTCCCCCAGGCCCAGGGCCAAACACCAGTCGTCCTCCAGGGCTTCCAGCTCCTTCAGCCGCTGATCCGCCTCGCCCTTGCCCTCAGCGAGGGCGATCCGATACCGATACATGGGCGTGCGGAAGGTGCTGTCGATCCGATCCAGCCTCTCCAGCCACACCTTGGCCTCGCTGAGGCGGCGGTCGTCGATCAGGTTGTCCAGGAGCCACATGAGGGTGCAGCGATTGTTCGGGTTCCGGCCGCAGTAATCGCTGAGCCATTCGATGAGGGCGTGGTGGTTCCGCACGTTCCAGTCGGGGATGTAGCTGCCCCAGGCGTTGCACAGCTCGCTGACGGCATCCGGATCTCCCTTCGTCTCCTCCACGGCCGTCTTGCCGTGCTCCACCGCCAGCAGCCGATACTGCTCGGCCTGGTTGCTGTAGAGCTTGGTCAAGAGAAGCTCCGCCTGGCCCTTCAGGGCCGGGTCCTCCCCGAAGGCCGCCAGCTGCTGCTCCAGCTGCCGTTCCTCCGCCTCGTCGAAGAGGCCCCGGGCGTAGATGCGGTTTTCGATCCGCTCCATCTGCTGCTGGGGGGTCATGGCGAAGAGCTGGTCGATGGTGACGCCGAAGTACACGGCGATCTCGGGCAGCAGCTGCACGTCGGGGATGCTGTTGCCGCACTCCCACTTGCTGACGGTCTGGGCCGTCACGTTCAGGGCCGCCGCCAGGGCCTCCTGGGTCAGGCCCCTGTCGTTTCTAAGACGGCGGATCTCTTTTCCCATATCCATAGGTTTCGTCCTCCTTGCTTTCGATGGCCTTATCATAGCAGACCGGCCCGCGATCCGCCAGCGACCGTCACGGGAGCCGACTCGCACGGCGGTTGAGGCGCAAAAAAAGCGCATGGAAGTTCATGCGCACAATCGATTACAAGTTCCTGCCCCCCTCCAACGCCTTTGCCGGGGTGACCTCATCGGTGTATTCCAGGTTGCCGCCGATGGGGATGCCGTGGGCGATGCGGGAGGCGGTGACCCCCAGGGGCTTCAGCAGCCGGGCGATATAGGAGGCGGTGGCCTCCCCCTCCACGTCGGGATTGGTGGCCA
>JAZRUD010000435.1:0-3297 GCA_045652385.1 Clostridia bacterium | reverse complement strand
CGATCCGGCCTTCAGCGATGGCTACGTCGATCCCTTCCTGTATTTCGGCGGTGCAGACGTTCACCAGTTTCGCGTTTTTGATCACCAATTCGGCTTTCTCCACGCCCATAGCCACGCAGGCCATGGTCCTGGTCACTTCATAAAGTGGCTTTTTGCAGAATTTGTTCAGCATGCGGTCACCTCCTGTTTTAATAGAAAACAGTATATCATACCTTCCCGTCAGGATTCAACATCTCCTTGCGTTTTCTGTTTGCCCTGTATGGCAAGATATGATAAAATACATAAAATAATAAAGGATCGTGTACCGATGACAGACAAAGAAAAGCTTTTATATAATTCCCTGAAGGGGCTGCATCTGCTGGACAAGACGGATAAACATACTACGGTTTCCGATCTGATGGGTTTGCAGGCTCAATTCGCCAACTATCCGAAGGTGTCGCTGCAAATACGGGCATCCGATTATCAGCCGGAAGATCCCTTCAAAGGATTGGTCAAAATTTGGTCCCATCGGGGGACCATGCACCTGGTCCCAGAAGACGAGCTGGGAATGCATCTGGCGGCTTATGACAATGCGGGTTCCTTCAGAGAAGGGTATTGGGGCATCTCTGCAAAGGATGCGGAGCATTGGTCTTCGTTCATAGAAAACGAGATAAAGAAAGGGAACAACGACCGGGACGGCCTCAAAGCTGCCTGTAGCCGCGCAGGCATGGGGGAGGAGCTGCTGCATCAGGTGTTCTATGGTTGGGGCGGCCTTATCCGTGAGATGGTATGTCGAGGCCGAATCGTGTGCGGCACGGGCACTCGAAAGGAGTATCATATTCCTAAATCCGTGGTCTGGATGGACCGGGATCAGGCGCGCCGCGTGTTCCTGCGGCGGTACTTCGAACACTACGGTCCGGCGACAATAACGGATTGCCGGTATTTCTTCGGAAACTGGAAGAAATCGGATATGGACCCGCTGCTACAGGAACTGTTGCCGGAAATGATTTGCACGACGATCGACGGAAAGAAGTATTACAGTCTTCGCGAACCCATAACAGACGGCGCCCTTCCCGCCTGCGTTCTCGTACCCGGGTTCGACCAGCTTGTCCTGGGGTATAAGGATCGGGACCGCATGATCGACAAACGCTTTTTGAAGGAACTGACGAACATAGCCGGTATCGTATCTCCTTCCGTTCTGGTTCGAGGGCGGATCCGGGCCAGATGGAAGCATACTGGCAGCGGGATCGAGGTGACATTCTTCGACCGACATGCAAAAAAGGACGAGGCTGCTATCCGTCGAAAGGTCAAAGAGGTGTTTGGCAAACAATTGAAACCGATCGCATTTTCCGATTCGGAAACAGTTAAAGGAGAACAGCATTCCTATGTTCATGACCAGTGACTTTCTGCAAAAACAGCTCTCACAGCTGGATCAAAAGGTAAAAGAAGCGACCCATGGCACGGTTAGCCTGGAGGAATATATAGCTTTGCCCGTTTTCGGCGGACAGATCATCGCCAGATTCCAAACAGATGAGATCCTCACTATAGAGGCGGTCGATGAACTGGAACGACGGATACAGCGCCTTGCCAAAGATGAATTCCTGGTGGACTTCATGGGCAGCGTTTACCGTCGGCTGGGGGTGGACTATGCCCGGCTGAACGAAATCAACGAACGTCTCGGCCGATCCTATGCGGACGAGCCTATGCTGCAGGGACCGTATGCAAAGCGGATACAAGAGGACGCTCGTCAGCTGCTGCTTCGATGCGCCTTGCCGGAAACCGCCTCGGTATGGGAGATACAATGGGAGGACGGCGAATATGTTTTGCTCCTGCTGGGAAAAGAAAATCGTGCTGTCTTCACAGTGGAAGACGAGCCTGTCATCCATGTGCGGGAGGTCGACGAGACGCTTTGTCAGGGATTGATGCGGGCGGTATTCGCAGCCAGACGAAGGGGTGTATCCCTGGGACGGCTGATGTTGGAAGTTATGGAGAACTGATATGATTATACTGTATGAGCCGACTGTAGACGAGCTGTGGTTCCGGCAGCAGATGCTGGCGGACAAAGAAACGATGTCCTATAACAGCGCTTGGGGCGGAACGATCGATTTTCCTCGGGAAAAATGGAAGCCCTGGTACGATCATTGGATCGCTCATCCGGAGAGACGCTTTTATCGTTACCTGCAGGATGCAGAAAGCGGTGATTTCGTGGGCGAAATCGCCTACCATTGGAACCATACGGAAGGGCTCTATCTTGCAGACGTGATCGTCTATGCGCCCTTTCGCGGCAGGGGATTCGGCCGCACTGGCTTACGGCTTCTCTGTCAATCGGCACAGAAGAACGGCGTCAGCGAGCTTTGTGATGACATCGCCGCCGACAATCCGGCCATAGGCCTTTTCCTCAGCGAGGGGTTTACGATCGCAGAAAAGAGGGATATGACCATTCTCCTGAAAAAGGACCTGTGACGGGAGGAAGTAAGTGCAAACTAAAAGCGTTATTCTGCAAACTTTGTGCGTACCCTGCGCCTGCCGGTGCCGCTATTGCCTGTTGAGCTGGGACGGACACGTGATTGGCGCCGACTATGCGCGCAGCCAACGGTTGGCAGAACGGTTTCATACCTGGATCACGCAGGAACGACCCGACCTTGCTTTTCACTTTTCCTTCGGATACAGCATGGATCATCCGCGCCTGCTGGACGCTGTGGACTTTATGAATCGGATCGGTTCTGTAAGCGGGAAATATCTTCAATGCGACGGCTTAACTTTCCGACAGGAAAAGGAGATGGTAACGTGGCTGAACCAGCTAAAGGAGCACGGCGTCGAAGCGCTGAACTTCACGTTCTATGGCACAAAAGTATATCATGATCGGTTTGCAGGAAGGCAGGGCGATTACGCATTTATGCTGTCGATGCTGGAGAAGGCGGCACGACTCGGGTTTCATGTGAGCGCCGGCATTCCGCTGAATCACGAGAACATCGACACAACCGATGAATTGTTGGAGGTATTACAGAGCCACGGCGCGAAAGACGTTCGCCTGTTCGTACCGCATGCCGAGGGGCGAGGCATTCATTTGGAGAATGTTCGGCTTTCGCTCGGCGACCTTTCCGGGATCAGCGAGAAAGCAAGAATGAAATTGAATCGAAAGGTCTACCAAACCGAAGCGGAATGGTGTAAAATACAGGGCGGAGCCCCAGAGGAAAATCGCGCGCTGATCGTTTCGCTGACCGCGGAGAATATGGAAAGAATGGAACGGACGCCGTTTTCCGAGATCATCGCTGAAGTGGAAGCTTGGGATGACGCCTACTATGCTTCCTTTCCACC
>JAZRUD010000434.1:0-2201 GCA_045652385.1 Clostridia bacterium | reverse complement strand
TCACCTTCAGGTCGGCCACCTGTTCCATGCAATCCTCCATGAGCTGCCGGATCGTCTCGGCCTCCTCCTCCGGAGCGTCCACGATCAGCTCGTCGTGGATCTGCAGCACCAACCGACCCTGCAAGCCCGCTTCCCGCAACGCCTTGTCCACGCGGACCATGGCGATCTTGATGATATCCGCGGCGCTGCCCTGGATGGGCATGTTCATGGCCACCCGTTCGCCGAAGCTCCGGGTGTTGTAGTTGCCGCTCTTCAGCTCCGGCATGGGACGGCGGCGACCGTATATGGTCTCGGCGTAGCCCTTTTCCTTGGCTTCCGCCACGCAGTCCTTCAAATACGCCTGAACGCCGGGATAGCGCTCAAAGTAGCGCTTGATATAGCTGCCCGCCGTCTTCACGGGGATGCCCAGGTTTTGAGCGAGGCCAAAGTCGGAGATGCCGTAGACGATGCCGAAGTTCACGGCCTTGGCGGCGCTGCGCTGCTCCTTGTTCACTTCGTCAAAGGGCGTATGGAACACCTCCGCCGCCGTGCGCCGGTGGATGTCCGCGCCGGAGTTGAAAGCGTCGATCAGGTGCTCGTCACCGCTGATGTGCGCCAGGAGCCTGAGCTCAATCTGGGAGTAGTCCGCTCCCACCAGCACGTTGCCCGGAGAGGCAACGAACGCCTTTCGTATCTCTCGCCCCTCCGCCGTGCGGACGGGAATGTTCTGCAGATTCGGTTCCGCGCTGGAAATACGGCCCGTGGCCGTCACACACTGTTTGAAGCTGGTATGAACGCGCCCGTCTGCAGCGATGGATTTCAAAAGTCCCTCAACGAACGTGGCGTCTACTTTGGCGACAAAGCGATACTCCGTGATCAGCGGAACGATACGGTGCCTGTCCTTAAGAGCTTCCAGGGTGTCGCTGTCCGTGGAATAGCCGGTTTTGTTCTTCTTCTGCGGCGGCAGGCCCAGCTTCTCGAAGAGGATCGTTCCCAGCTGTTTGGTGGACAGGATGTTGAACCGTTCCCCTGCCTGGGCATAGATCTGCTCCGCCAGCTCGGTTTGCCGTTGGGAGAATTCTTCATGCAGGCGCATAAGTACCGAACGGTCCAGAGCAAATCCGATGTTTTCCATGGAGAAAAGCACGTCGGCGAGGGGCATTTCCACCTGGTCGTAGAGGAAGCCCATACCTTTCGTCTTCAGTTCCGCCGTCATCTCCTCCATCAGCGGGAACAGCAGCCCTGCGGTTGGCGTCTTGCTGTTCATGCGTTCAAAGCAGAGATCAGAGAAGTTATCGATGGGATGGTTGCTGTTCAGAAGATAGTCCGCGATCATGGCGTCGAAAAGGACGGGCGTTGGCGCAACACCGTCCTCCCGCCAAGCGTGGAGCAAAGCTTTTTTATCGAAGGTCAGTACCCTTTTGGGCTTGCCAGTCGAAAGGGCCTCCAGCAGCTCCCTGCGCGTCACCGGTTCGTCAAAGAGCGTGTTTCCGCCGATAAACTGATAGGAGCGCTGGCCGTCGTACGCGAAGGAAAACCCGGGGGCGATGATCAATGCCAGCATGTCCGCCTCATCGTGGGCGCGGACAACGGCTTTCACATCCTCCAGAGAGCTTAGTTCCATCGTTTCGCATGGGTGTTCTTTTGCCGTCTTCGGTTTGGTCTCCTCCACAGCGGGCAGGCGGGACAGGATGCTCCTAAGCCCCAGCTTTTCCAGAATCTCCCGAGCTCCGGACAGCTTCTCCTCATCGAAAAGACAGTCCTTTAGATCCGTTTCCACGGGGGCAGCGGTGGTGATGGTACCCAGCCAATAGCTGAGCCGGGCGGAAGCTTCGTTCTCCCGCACTCGCTCGCCCAGCTTACCCTTTATCTCCTCTTGATGGGCGTACACGCCGTCCAGATCGCCGTAGCTTTCCAGAAGCTTTAAAGCGGTCTTCTCGCCGACACCGGGTACGCCGGGGATGTTGTCGGAAGAATCGCCCATCAGCGCTTTCAGGTCCCGCATATGATCCGGCGTCAAACCATACTGTTCTTTCAGCGTTTGCGGATCATACTCCACCGTGTCAGTGATGCCCTTTTTGGTAAGCAGCACATGGGTATGATCCGTGGTGAGCTGCAGCGCATCCCTGTCCCCTGTAACCAGCAGCACGTTCAGGCCGGCCTGCTCCGCCCGCCGGGACAGCGTGCCCAGGATATCGTCCGCCTCGTAGGAGGGGCACTCC
>JAZRUD010000433.1:0-2922 GCA_045652385.1 Clostridia bacterium | reverse complement strand
ACTCCGACAGCAACTTCAACGTCGACCCCCACGCCGGTGCCGACAGCGACACCAACGCCGACACCCACACCGGCACCGACGGCAACTCCGACTCCGACACCGACGCCATCGCCGATGCCGACGGTCAGCCCGACGTTGACGCCTTTGCCTTCTCCGACCCCGCCCGAAACGCCGGACCCGCCCAAGGTGGTGGGCGACCGGGAGGCGCCGATCCGGCCCCGGGGCACGGCTGCTTCGGCGAAACCCGCTCCTACGCCGCCGCCCCCGGAGAAAACGCCGCCGCCCACCCCGTTCGCCATGGGACTTCTGCTGCTGGGCGGTCTCGGGTCCATGGTCCTGGGGTGTGTCTACGTGCTGTTCCGCACGTTCAAAAAGAAGCACCGAACCAAAACACCATCCCGGTGACTTTTTTTGAAAGTCCCTTGACATATACCCCCATGGGGTATATAGTGTGGGCAGAATAAAGCTGTGAGGAAAAAAACGATGGAAGATACTCCCTGCTGTTGCGCCGGCAAGACGAAGGAGCGGACCGAGGAGGAATACACCCGCCTCATCCACCGGCTGAATCGAATTGAGGGCCAAGTCCGGGGCATCCGGGCCATGGTGGAGAAGGGCGCCTACTGCACGGACATCCTGATCCAGTCGGCGGCGGTGTCTGCGGCCATCAACGCTTTCAACAAGGAGCTGCTGGCCAACCACATCCGCACCTGCGTGGCGGACGATATCCGCGCCGGCAAAAACGAGACTGTGGACGAGCTGGTCTCTACGCTCCAGCGGCTGATGAAGTAAGAAAAGTGCCATTAGAGCATTCCGAAAGGAAAGGAACCATGAAGCAATACGACGTAACCGGCATGAGCTGCGCGGCCTGCAGCGCCCGGGTGGAGAAAGCCGTGAACGGCGTGGCGGGGGTCACCTCCTGCGCCGTGAGCCTGCTCACCAATTCCATGGGCGTGGAGGGCACGGCGAAGCCGGAAGAGATCATTAAAGCCGTGGAGGCGGCGGGTTACGGCTGCCGGGAGAAGGGCGCGGCCAAAAAGGCCGTGGACCACACCGACCAGGAGGAGGCCCTGAAGGACCGGGAGACGCCGGTGCTGAAGAAGCGGCTTTTCTGGTCGCTGGGATTTCTGCTGATCCTTATGTACTTCTCCATGGGCCATATGATGTGGGGCTGGCCCATTCCGGCCTGGTTCGAGGGCAACCATGTAGCCATGGGCCTGGTGCAGATGGTCCTTTCCGCCGTCATCCTGCTCATCAACAAGAAGTTTTTCGTCAGCGGCTTCACCAGCCTCCGCCACGGTGCCCCCAATATGGACACCCTGGTGGCCATGGGCCCCGGAGTCTCCTTCGTCTATAGCGTGGCGATCCTGTTCCTCATGACCGACGCCGTGGTCAAGGGCGACGGGGAGAGGACCATGTCGCTCATGCACAGCTTCTACTTCGAGTCCGCCGCCATGATCCTGACCCTCATCACCGTGGGCAAGATGCTGGAGGCCCGCTCCAAGGGCAAGACCACCGCTGCACTGAAAAGCCTCATGAAGCTGGCCCCCAAGACCGCGGTGGTGGTACGAAACGGGCAGGAGGCGGAGGTGCCCATCGAGGAGGTCCAGTCCGGCGACGTGTTCGTGGTACGCCCGGGAGAGAACATCCCAGTGGACGGCGTCGTTTTGGAGGGCCACAGCGCCGTCAACGAGGCGGCCCTCACCGGCGAGAGCATTCCCGTGGATAAAGGAGAAGGCGATACCGTTTCCGCCGCCACGGTGAACCAGAGCGGCTTTTTGCGCTGCCGGGCCACGCGGGTGGGGGAGGACACCACCCTGAGCCAGATCATCCATATGGTCAGCGACGCGGCCGCCACCAAAGCCCCCATCGCCAAGGTGGCCGACAAGGTCTCCGGCGTGTTCGTGCCCGCCATCCTCTGCATCGCGGCCGTGATCTTCGTGGTTTGGCTGGCCCTGGGCCGTCCCTTCGGTTATGCTTTGGGCCGGGCCATCACCGTGCTGGTCATCTCCTGTCCCTGCGCCATGGGCTTAGCCACGCCGGTGGCCATCATGGTGGGCAACGGCAAGGGCGCCAAGAACGGCATCCTGTTCAAGAACGCTGTGTCCCTGGAACAGACGGGGAAGACCGACATCGTCGTATTGGACAAGACCGGCACCATCACCACCGGCGAGCCCAAGGTGACGGACATCGTTCCGGCCGAAGGCATTCAAGAAACTGAGCTTTTGACCCTGGCCTACGCGCTGGAGAAAAAAAGCGAGCACCCCCTGGCTAAGGCCATCCTGCAGCGGGGGGACGAGATGGGGCTGACGGCAGCGGAGGTCTCCGACTTCGAGGCTCTGCCCGGCAACGGCCTCATTGCGCAGCTGGACGGGGCGACCCTGGCCGGCGGAAATTTGACCTTCATCTCGGGCCGTTGCACCGTGCCTAAGGACGTTCGCGCCGCCGCCGAAAAACTGGCGGAGCAGGGCAAGACGCCCCTGTTTTTCGCGAAAAACGACGCCCTCCTGGGCGTTATCGCCGTGGCGGACGTAATGAAGGCCGACAGCGCTCAGGCGGTGAAGGAGCTCAAAAACATGGGCATCCGGGTGGTCATGCTCACCGGAGACAACGCCCGCACGGCCCGGGCCATCGGCGATCAGGCCGGCGTGGACAAGGTCATCGCGGGCGTCCTGCCCGACGGCAAGGAAAAGGTTGTTCGGGAGCTGAAGGAGCTGGGCCGGGTGGCCATGGTGGGCGACGGCATCAACGACGCCCCGGCTCTGACCCGGGCGGACATGGGCATCGCCATCGGCGCGGGCACGGACATCGCCATCGAGTCTGCGGACGTGGTCCTCATGTCCGGCTCCCTGGGGCAGGTGGCCGGTGCGGTGGAGCTGAGCCGGGCCACCATCCGCAACATCCGCCAGAACCTCTTCTGGGCCT
>JAZRUD010000432.1:0-1015 GCA_045652385.1 Clostridia bacterium | reverse complement strand
CACCATATTCTGCTCGTCCCGTATGAGGGCGGTGAGCTTTTCCGCTTCCTGGCGCTCCTGGACCCCCACATAGGCGGCCAGGGAGAAGCCCGGCTGATCGAGAGCCTTGAACAGGGAAGCGTAAGGCTCCTGCAGGATCTCCTCCGCTCGCTCCGCCTTCAAAACCGCGCAGGCCGTTTTGTCCTTCACGGCGCAGGTAAGCATGGTCCGTATCAGAAGCTCCTTTTGATCCTCGTCCTGAGCGCTGCGCCGGCGGAAAGTGCCCCGGGAGAAGCGCTGGGGTTTTTCGGTGTACCCCTCTCCCCGCTTCCCCTGTTCCCGCAGGGACTCGATCTCATAGCCCGTCTTCTTGGCGATGAGCTTATAGTAGCGCTCCTGCTCCACGGGCTGCAGGGTGCCCACGAAAGCGCAGGCTTTAAGGGCGAACTGCTCCCGGCTGTTCTCGTCGTTCAGGTCGTACGCCCGGGCCATGGCCTCGATCTTGAAGGCGTTGAGAGAGAAGGCGTTAGCCTTCAGGGCGTCGAACCCGGCCTTGCCGTAGATCTGAACGTATTCGTCCGGATCGAGATCGTCCGGGAACACGATGACCCGCACGGCCAGCCCCTCATGGGACAGTATCTCCAATCCGCGAATGGTCGCATTCTGCCCGGCGGCGTCCCCGTCATAGGCGATATAGACCGTATCCACGTACCGCTTGAGGAGCCGCGCCTGTTGCTCCGTCAGGGCTGTGCCCAGGGAGGCCACGACGTTGGTGACCCCGGCCTTGTACAGGCCGATAACGTCCATATACCCCTCGACCATGATGAGGTCGGTGAGCTTCGATCCCTTCTGCAGAAACAGCCCGTAAAGGTTGTTTCGCTTGTTGTAGATGAGTGTGTCGCCGGTGTTGATATACTTGGGCTTGCTGTCGTCCAGCACCCGGCCCCCAAATCCCAGCACCTGGCCGCCGATACCCTGGATGGGATAGATCAAACGGTTCCGATAGGCGTCGTAGACCCGGCCGGAGGTGGGATTC
>JAZRUD010000431.1:0-7000 GCA_045652385.1 Clostridia bacterium | reverse complement strand
CGACCACTTGGAGCTGAGCTCCGCGTTCATGGTGTCGGCCAGTTCCTTGGTGTGGCCGGGCAGGGCGGAGTAGCGGATGCCCATCTCGGAGATCCGGGCAAAGGCGGGCTGCAGGGCGGTGAGGAACTCGCTCTTGAGCTGGCTGTCGATCCGGTCCCGGGTGTAGTCGCCGCTGACGTTGGCCGCCACGTTCTTATAGAACAGCATGGGGTCGGTGAGCTTGTAGGAGTACTCGCCGAAGCACCGGATGCCGATCTCGGTGTCCAGGTTGATGTTGGGATAGTAGACCCTAAAGCCCACGGGGTTGGCGGTGCCGTACTTGTTGCCGATGATCTCCTTGATGTTGAAGTAGTAGATCCGCTGATCCTTGCCGGTGTCGCCGCCCAGGGTGAACCGCTTCTTCAGGATCTCCCAGGTCTTCTTCAGGTTCTCGCCCAGGGAGCCGTAGAAGATGGAGGGCTCGGTGGACTTGTCCCAGATGAACTCGCCGGGCTGGGCCGTGAACTCCACGATGCCGCCCTGGTCCACGATCATCATGCACTGGCCGTCGTTGACGGCGATGATGGACCCGTTGGAGATGATGTTGTCGCTGCCCTTGGTGTTGCTGCTCTTGCCGCTTACGCGCTTGACGCCCTTGCGCATGAGCACGTTCTCGGGCAGGGATTCACAGTAGAAATACTCCCGCCACTGGTCGGCCAGGACCGTGGTCAGCGTTGCGCCGAGTGCTTGTTTCAGACCCATAGTTTCTTTTCTCCTTTTCTATACTGATAGTATGTTTATGATTGCACCGTTCGCTGGGCGATGCCCTTGACGGCGTAGATGGTCCAGTCGTGATCCTTGAAGGTGAGGACGGTGTCGCAGTAGGGGCACTTGGCGCTCTCATTCACCGAGAGGGGCGCGCCGCAGTTGGGGCAGTGCCGCTCCGTGACTTCGCCGGCTTCCTCCGTGATGGTGCCCGTGGGCCGGGAGAGGTCCCACTCGTAGGTCATGAACTTCTCGGCGGTGTCGCTGCCCGAGATCACCTTTCCGGTGTCCTCGTCCACGATGTAGTCCGTGATCCGGGTCTTGAGCAGGGCCACCAGATGGTCGTCGCCGCCCTCCTGGAAGAAGCCCCGGAGCGTCACGTCCAGCACCGCGATCCGATCCACCCGGTTGATCCGGCGGCTGGCGATCAGGGACTTGATCTGCCGGTCGAACTGCTGATAGAGGGCGTCCGTGAAGTAGGGCCGGAGGGACTCGATGTTCCGGGCGGTGCAGGCGTTCTGCATCTGGACGTAGACGTTGGAGAGCTTCTCCCGCATGTCGCTTTCGGAGAAGCGGGGGTCCAGCTTGGCGTATTCGCTCATGGGCATGAGCTTGCTGCCCGGCGTCTGCTGGGCGCCCGCCGCCGTGCCCGCGTTGGGGGCGGGCTGGTGTTGATTCTTCCGGCTGAAGATCATGATCAGGATGACGATCAGCACCACGTAGAACAGCAGGTTCCCGAAGCCGCCGCCGTCGCCCGAATCAGAGGAAGAGCCCACGGGGAAGAAGAAAAAGCCGTTGCCGTCGTCGTCCCAGCCGGAGGAGCCGCTGCCCCAGCTGGAGCCGCTGTCCCAGCTGGACGAGCCGCCGCCCCAGTCGGAACCGCCGTAATCGCTGCCGCCGGAGAAGCCGCCCAGGTCTGCGCCCACCTTCTTCAGCAGCCGAGGCCCCAGCAGGCAAACGCACAGGACCAGCGCCAAAGCGAGGAGCACCACGCCGAACCGTTTCATGCCGCCTTCCTTTCCGCCGGGGCCGCGCCCCGGTCAAACTCATAATACGTCGCATATATGATAGCAGGTTTTTTCACGGATAGCAACAGTTTTCGGGGCGAAAGGGGCTTCGGTTATTTTACGAATTGTTTACCCCAAAGGCCCAATGGCTTTGCTATACTGATATACAGATGATTTTCGCGTGCGAGAAGGATGCTGTGTTATATGAATAAAAGACGGATCATACTGTTGAGCTCGCTCCTGGGGCTGGCGTTGGCGCTGCTGGGATTGCTGATCCTCATCATGGCCAGGGGCGATAGGGAGGCGGCTCAGCCCGCGCCTGCGGAGACGCCCACCGCCGCGCCTACGGCGGCGCCCACGGCCACGGCGGACCCGCGGCTGCAGCTCTCGTCGGGGCCCGTGGCGCGGGACGTGACGGAGCTGACGCTTCAGAGCGTCACCGCGGAGGATCTTGAGCTGATCCGGGAGCTTCCCGATCTCGTCCTCCTGGACGGCCGGGCCTGTGAAAACGGGGCCCTGCTCCGCGCCTTCAGCGAGACCGTCGGCTACCCGGTCCTCTGGTCCGTAGCCCTGGGGGACGTGCGGGTGGACGGCGATATCAAAGAGCTGACGGTGCCCGCCTCCGTGACCACGGCGGCGGAGATCCAGGCGGCTCTTGCCGACCTGCCTCAGGTGGAATCGGTGGACCTGCGGGAAAGCGGCCTTTCCAACGAGGAGACCGCGGCCCTGCGGGCGGCCGTGCCGGAGCTCAGCGTCCAGTATGCGGTGACCGTCCAGGGCGTGCGGGACGATCCGGATCTGAAAGTTTTGTCGCGGGACGCCGCCGCCATCCGCGATTGGGACGCCCTGGCCCAGGAGATCGGCCTGCTCAGTCACCTGGAACGGATCGAGGTCGCCGGGACGCTGACGCCGGAACAGGCCGCCTATCTGTTGGAGGGGGCGGGGAGCATCCCCGTGAGCTACAGCATCTCCTTCAGGGACAGGATCATCGGGAGCGAAGACGAAACGGTGGACTTCTCCGATCTGCCCGCCAGCGATCTTTCGGCCATCAAGGCTGCGCTGATCGTGCTCCCCAACGTGCGGAAGGTGAATCTGGACCCCCAAAAGGGCAGCAGCAAGTGGACGCTGGACGAGGCGGACCAGCTCCAGCAGCTTCGGGAAGGGCTGCTGGTGGACTACACCACCAAATCCTTCGGCGTCTCCTTCTCCCTGGCGGACGAGGTGGTGTCGTTCAACGGAAAGAACCTGAAGCGGCGGATCGAGGAGCTCAAGCTCCTGCTGCCCTACCTGCGGAACGTGAAGCGGGTGGACATGGAGAACTGCAGCATCGACAACGAGACCATGGCCGCCCTGCGGGACCAGTTCCCCCAGCCGAAGCTGGTCTGGCGGGTGAAGGTGGGAGCTTACACCGTCCGCACCGACGCCCGGATGATCAAGTTTTCCGCCGGCGGCGGCAAGGCCCTCCACGACAAGGATACCGAGAATCTGAAGTATTGCCGGGACGTGCGGTATCTGGACCTGGGCCACAACGAGTTTCGTCACATCGACTTCGTGGCCAACATGCCGGAGCTGGAGGTGTGCATCATCGCCGTGGGGTATATGACCAGTTTGGAGGGCATCCAGAACTGCCCCAAGCTGGAGTACGCCGAGTTCCTGTCGGGGCTCATTTCGGACGTGTCGCCCCTCGCTGCCTGCACGGAGCTGGTGCACCTCAACCTGGTCTACAACCGGATCAAGGACATGACGCCCCTCTACGGGCTCACGAAGCTGGAACGGCTCTGGATCTCCCGGAACGACATCCCGGCGGATCAGGTGGCCAAGTTCAAGGAGCTGGTGCCGGACTGCCAGGTGAACACCACGGTCCAGAACCCCACCCGGGGCGGCTGGCGGTATTTCGACGAGGAGTTTACCCAGATCACCCCCCGCTACGAGCTCCTGCGCCAGCAGTTCCATTATGACAATTCCAAGCTCAGGTCCTACGGCGACGGCTGGTGGGACGACGGCAAGGTCCACGACGGCGAGCCCCCGGCCTACGATCCGAACAAAGAAAACTGAGAACAGCAAAAAGCGCCTCCGCAGAGGCGCTTTTGATATTTCGGACCCTTACGCCTGCTTCTTTCCGATCCTGTCGAAGATCATGGGATAGACGGCCACGTCCACGAACAGGATGACGGCGTACCGGACGGCCCGGACCAGATAGGCGAGGGTGGTGCCGGAGTTCAAAAAGGCGGAGGAGAAGGGGAGCTTCAACAGGGCGTTGAGGGCGAAGTAGATGGCGCCGCCGCCCAGGACCCGCAGGATCATCTTCCACCAGCAGGTGGTGTTCTTGAATTTCACGAACTTCTCTTCGAACAGATCCCCTGCGAAGAAACCCGCCATCATGCCGTAGCTGGTGTAGAAGTCGTTGGTCCTGCAGTAGAACCAGCCCGGAACGGCCAGCAGCAGGATAATGAGGTAAAATACCCACCGCTTTTCGAACTTCTTCTGGAAGAAGGGCACCAGCATCACCACCGCGATGCCCAGGGCCCAACCGAAGAGCACGTCCGTGGGAAAGTGCACGCCCACGCAGAACCGGCTGACGCCCACCAGCAGCGGGATGACGATCCCCACGATCCAGGCCCATTTCTTCTTCAGAAACGCGCCGACGGACGCATAGGTGGCCACGGAACCGGAGGAATGGCCGCTGGGGAAGGAGTACCCCTGGGCCGCCACGTCCATGATGTCGGCGCCGGGGTCCACGGGCTTGAGGCACTTGACCTCGGGGCAGACCATGTAGGGCCGGAGCCGCAGAAAGACGTTCTTGATCATGGGATTGGCCACCATGGCCACGCAGGCGTTGCGGCCGATGAACTTGCCTAGTTCCTTCTTCCAGCTCCAGTAGCAGAAGCCCAGGACCAGGATGATGGCCATCTCCTCCCCGAACATGGAGAAGATGGTGGCCAGGGTGATCCCGAAGCTCCCCAGATGGCTCTGGAGCCAGACCATCAGCGCCGGCTCCCAGGCGAAAAAGAATGTGTTGCCCATAGGTTTTCTCCCCGTTTTTTCTCATTTTACCCTCTTTTTTTCCCTTTGGCAATGGGCAACTTGCGCCCGAAGATCAGCCGTGATATACTGATACAGCAGGCTGACGGGGAGATGGAACATGAAAAAACCGGTGCTGTACACGGAATTGGCCTATGTGCTGGGCATGGTGGGGCTGAGCCTCAGCGTGGCCCTCATGACCCGGGCGGATTTCGGCGTATCCATGGTGGTGGCTCCGGCCTATCTGCTGTATCTGAAGCTGAACCCCGTCCTGCCCTTCTTCACCTTCGGCATGGCGGAGTACACCCTCCAGGCGGTGCTGCTCCTTTTCACGGCTCTGGCGGTGCGAAAATTCAGGCCGTACTTCCTCTTTTCCTTCGTCACCGCCGTGCTCTACGGGTTTTTGCTGGATGGGTGGATGCTGCTGGTCCGCGGCCTTCCGGCCCGGGGATTTATGCTGAGGACCCTGTGGTACGTGCTGGGGCTGGGGCTGGGGGCGGTCAGCATCGCCTGCTTCTTCAAAACCTACATCGCCCCCGAGGTCTACGAGCTGCTGGTGAAGGAGCTGGCGCTGAAGCTGAACAAGCCCACGCACCGGGTGAAGACGGTGTACGACTGCATAAGCTGCGCCGTGGCGGTGGTAATGTCCTTCGCCTTCTTCGGGCTCTGGCGGTTCGAAGGCGTGAAGCTGGGCACGGTGATCTGCGCGCTGGTAAACGGCTTTTTGATCGGCCGATGCACGGGATGGATGGACAGGCATCTGGATTTTCGGGATGCTCTGCCCTGGCGGAAACACTTCTCCTGAACACGGAGAAAGAGATATACAAACAAGGAGGAAAAACCATGGGCTTTTTGAAGAGACTGTTCGGGTTCGGCGCCACCGTGGCCGGGACCGTGGCCGCCGTGAAGGTGGGCGAGAAGGTGAAGGAGAACAATCCTGACGGCGTTCAGGACGTGAACGGCGACGGGAAGGTGGACTACAAGGACTACGCCATCGAGGCCAAGAAGGCCGCCAAGGAGGTCTACGCCGAGGTCAAGGAGAAGGCCCCCGGCGTCATGGCCAACGCCAAGGAGAAGGGCGGCGAGATCTATGAGGACGCCAAGGAAAAGGTGAAGGAGACCTTCCAGGGCAGCCGGAGCTGAATTCAGCCGCACCGAGCCTTTCCCTTGAGGGGAAGGCGGGGGATGAGGCGGATCGCTTTGCCGAGACATCATTTGCTTGTAAAAAAGAGCTCTTCGAAGCTCTTTTTTGCAAAATCGACTTTCATCTGAACCTTTTGAGGACCCGGATCGTCTCTTAGGGTGAAAACCAACGGAAAGGAGGGTGCGGCATGGACGAGTTCGAACGGCTGCTGGAAGCGAATCGCCTGGGCGTGGAGCGCTGGGTGAAATTCCATGTGCCCGGCCCCGACGCCGAGGACGTGCTCCAGGAAGCCTATCTGGCCGCCTTTCAGGCGTTCCCCCGGCTGCAGGATAAGGCCGCCTTCCGGCCATGGCTTTTGAGCATCGCCCGGAACAAGTGGCGGGACTGGTATCGGAAGCAGGCTCGCCGCCCGGACACGCCCGTGGGAGAGCTCCCCGAGGTGGCGGCGGCGGAGGAACCCGACACCGCCGTGGAGGAGACCCTGGACCGGTTGAGCGACCGGGACGCCCGGATGCTGCGGCTCTTTTATCTGGAGCAGCTCCCCCAAAGGGAGATCGCCCGGCAGCTCAGCATCCCCACGGGCACGGTGAAGAGCCGGCTGAACGCCGCCCGGGAACGGTTCCGCGCCGCCTACCCCTACGATCCGCCGAAAGGAGAGAGAAACATGAAGAAACTGCCTTTGCTTTTACCGCCCTATTCCGTCCGCTGGAAGGACGAGGCCCCCTTCCCTGTGGTGTGGGAGGAGATGATGGGCTGGACCATCGTGCCGCGGCTGGGCGAGAAGCTCACCTGGGGCATGTACGATCTGCCCGGCCGGAAGCTGGACGTGGCCTACGACATGGCCGTTACGGGCAAGGCCAGGGTCCACGGTCTGGAGGGCGTGAGCTTCACCGCCCGGGTGATGGAACCTGTGCCGAAGCTGGACGAAGATGATTTGATGGGGGAGCCCGTGTCGAACTCCGGCGCCCTCCAGGAGGCATGGACCTTCGTGGGCCAGCTTCAGGGCGGGTACACCCGCTTCCTGGCTGCCGAGCGGGAGGAGGACGGAGTGAAGATACTCACCACCTTCCTGGACGGGGAGGAG
>JAZRUD010000430.1:0-1673 GCA_045652385.1 Clostridia bacterium | reverse complement strand
CAGGCACAGGATCATCCTGAACGGGAAGAAGAAGCGGCAGCATCCCCTCTACGACGCCCTGCAGACCGTGGCCATGTACGAGGGCCGGGACGAGGCCGCTTTCCCGCTCTCCCTGAGGTGCAAAACAAACTGCAAAAAGCGCAGCAAATGCTTTCAAAAACCCCCATCGACATCCTCAAACTTGAGCGGGAAAGGCTGTATGCTGATCTCGTGGAGGTAAATCGGGCGCTCCGCGACCTGAAAAACGAACGTCACCTTTGTGAGCAGATAGAGGCGGACAGCACCCACATCCACGAAAATCTCCAGCCTTTCCTGACGGAGGACAGGGAGCTGAGGCCGGAATTAGCGGCCTATGAAGAAGAACGATAAGCGTATCAGGAGGGGCTCGACAAAACTTGCATCGCACCACATGCGTGGGAAAGGGACCAGGCAGGACAGAATAGAAAGGAGGAAAAAGCTATGCTGACCAAAGTTCATGGCGTCATCATCCATCAAATCAGCAAAGGAGGAACGCTTGCCCTGCATGAACATGACCCGAAGGATCAAAAACACCATCTATCAAGTTAAAGTTACCGTCGTGGACAGCGACGGATCGAATATGGAGGATCGGATTATCCACATGATCCAAAATCAACCAGTTGCATTGGCCGGGGAAGGTGGTATACTGGACGTACCGCAACCGTCCTGTCGGCAGCCTGAAAGGATGAACACATGAGCATCAGGCAGACAGAACAAGAACAGATTACAGCCCTATACGAGCGCCTGTCCCGGGACGACGAGCAGCTGGGGGACAGCAATTCCATCGTGATGCAAAAGCGCATGTTGGAGGACTATGCCGCGCAGCATGGTTTCTCGAACTGCGCCCACTACACCGACGACGGCTACACCGGCGGCAACTTCGAGCGCCCGGATTGGAAGCGGCTGGTGGCGGACATCGAAAATGGGAAGGTGGCGGCGGGGCTGGTGAAGGACATGAGCCGGGTGGGCCGGGACTATCTGCAGACCGGCTTCTACACGGAGGTGTTCTTCCCCCAACACGGGGTCCGGTTCATCGCCATCACCAACGGCGTGGACAGCGCGGATCGGCAGAGCGGCGAGTTTGCCCCCTTCCTCAACATCATGAACGAGTGGTATTTGAGGGACGCCAGCCGCAAGCAGAAGCAGTCCTACCTGGCCCGAAGCCGGGCGAACATCCCCTTTTCCAACAAGGTGCTCTACGGCTACAAAAAGGACCCGGAGCAGAAGCACCATCTGCTGATCGACGAGGAATCCGCCGCCGTGGTTCGGGAGGTCTTCGCCCTGGCTCTGAAGGGCTACGGCCCCGCCGTCATCGCCAACAAGCTCCGGGAGAGGAAGATCCAGCGCCCCTCCTACTACATGCACACCCACGGGCTGGAGCTCTACGCCACGGACCTGGATCGCCCCTACGACTGGGCTCCCCGGACGGTGGCAAAGATGCTCTCCCGGCCCGAGTATTTGGGCCACACCGTGAACCACCGAACCGACAAGGAGACCTACAAGAGCCCCAAGGTCTACTGCACCCCAGACCAGTGGCAGATCATCGAGAACACCCACGAGCCCATTATAGATCAAAGCACCTTCGACGCCGTGCAGCAGATCCGCAAGACCGTCCGCCGCACGGACACCACCGGCGAGCCCAACGTGTTCACGGG
>JAZRUD010000429.1:0-8858 GCA_045652385.1 Clostridia bacterium | reverse complement strand
TAAACTCTTACGGCAAAGGCATGGACGTTGACTTTGCAGACCTTCTCAAAGCAGTGAACGGAGTAGACGGCATCCGCCGCATCAGGTATATGTCGAGCCACCCGAAGGACCTGACGCCAAGACTCATGGCCGCCATCGCGGATAACGACAAGGTATGCCATCATATGCATATGCCTGTTCTATCGGGCAGCACAGCCATATTGGAGAAGATGAGCCGCCGTTACGCACGGGATGGGGACCTGAAGCTGGTGGAGGAACTTCGCAGGACGGTGCCGGACATCGAATTGACCACGGATGTGATCGTCGGTTTTCCCGGGGAAACTGACAGGGATTTCGAGGACACGATGTCTTTGATGGACCAGGTGGGCTTTGCAGCCGCCTTCACATTCAAATACTCTCCCCGTAATGGCACGAAAGCAGCCAAAGCTGAAAACCAGATTCCGGAAGCGACAAAGAGGGAGCGGCTCAAGCGACTCAACGAGCTGCAAGGCAGAAAAACCGCAGAAAATAACCGAAAGTATCTGGGACACAGGGGAGAGGTGTTGATCGAAGGATACGACAAGCGCGAGGAAACTACTCTGTTCGGCAAGCTGGACACTTTCAAGATGGTATATTTCCCCGGTAATGAAAAACTGCTTGGCGCATATCGAACCGTGACCGTGACGGAATGCGCACGAAACTCTCTGTTGGGAAAGATGGAGTAAAGAATATGGAAGAAAAGAAAAAAGGCATGCTGGACGTGCTGGCCGCCGACGAGATCCATCGGTATATGAAGGCGCGTCGGGCGGTAAACGACGATACGGAGCTTGCCGCCATGGTAAAGGAATACGAAGAAGGCAGCGATCGGCTGGTGAAAATGATCCAGACGGAAGGGTTCGACGCTGACGAAGCCGTACGCCTGAGCAACGATATGGACTATATCGGCTTTATCCTCAGCCAAAACCCCTTGATCGTCGAACTGCGGGCTGCCTATAAGGCTATGAACGAATACCTGACGTCAGTCAAAGGTACCGTTTCCTTCTCCTGCGAAGGGAACTGCTCCGGCTGCGCCGAAGGATGCGCTATAAAAGAAGTTAAGAAAGACGGGAAAGCATGAAGATCGTAGAAGGCATGTCGCCTATGATGCGTCACTATCTGCAGATGAAGGAGCAGTATCCGGACTGCTTCCTGTTCTATCGCCTGGGAGACTTTTATGAGATGTTCTTCGAGGACGCCATCGAAGGCAGCAAGATAATGGAGCTCACTCTGACCGGTCGTGACTGCGGCTTGCCGGAACGCGCGCCCATGTGCGGCGTGCCGTACCACAGCGTGGACACCTACGTACAGCGGCTCATCAGCCGCGGCTACAAGGTGGCTATCTGTGAGCAGATGGAGGACCCTGCCTTGGCAAAGGGCTTGGTGGAGCGATCGGTCATCCGCGTCATTACCCCCGGCACGATCATAGAGGAAAAGCTCCTGGACGCCGGGAAGAACAATTACCTGCTGTCCGTTTATGGAGCTCGCAACGGCTATGGATACGCCTATGCCGACGTGTCTACCGGCGAATTCAAGGCGGGGGAGATCCGCGGCAGTGAGCCGGAGACGGCGCTTCTGGACGAGATCACCCGCATTGGACCTACTGAATGCGTGTCCAATGAAACCATCTTTGAGCAGGAATACGTCAAGAAACGTCTCCAAAGCATGTGCTATCTGGAGAAGCAGCCAGACAGCATCTTTCAGCTTTCCCGAGCCACAGAGGTGTTGAAGAAGCACTTCGACGTATCCACTTTGGAGGGCTTCGGTTTGGCTCAGATGCCGTATGCGGTTTCGGCGGCGGGCGGACTCATGCAGTATCTGCAGGACACCCAGAAGAACGGGTTAAGCCATATCCGGCGTCTGTCCATCGTCAGCCGTTCCGAATACATGCAGCTCGACGTGAATACCAGGCGCAACCTGGAACTGACTGAGGGCATCCGCACAGGCAGCGGCGGCAAGAACACGCTGCTGTATCTGTTGGACGAGACCAAGACGGCTATGGGTCGCCGGATGCTCAGAAACTGGATCGATTGTCCGCTGCAGAGCATTTCTGCCGTTCAATCGCGTCAGGACGCCGTGGAGGAGCTTTTTGAAAACACGGTTCTTCGCACGAAGCTTCGAGAGCATCTTGACAAGATTTACGACATCGAACGGCTTTGCTCCAAGATCGCTTACGGGACCATCAATCCCAGGGATTGCATTGCGCTGTCCCGTTCCCTGCGCCAGATCGGACCGATGCTGGACGTTATTTCGGATTGTACCTCAGATGAACTCGCCGACATTCGGCAGGAGCTGGATCGGATGGAAGACATGATCGACCTTATCGACCGTGCCATCGACGACGATCCCGCGCCGAACCTGAAGGAGGGCGGCGTGATCCGTGCCGGGTATAACCAGGAAGTGGACGAGCTTCGGGATATCTCCGGCAATGCTAAGAAATGGCTGGATGACGTGCTGATCAGAGAAAAAGAGAGCACCGGCATCAAGAATCTGCGCATCGGTTTCAACAAGGTTTTCGGCTACTTCCTGGAGGTGACCAAGTCTTTCGTTGGACAGGTACCCTATTACTATCAGCGCAAGCAGACGTTGACCAACGCCGAACGATATATCACGCCGGAGTTAAAGGATATCGAGAATCGCATCCTGACGGCCAACGAGCGCCTCATCAAGCTGGAAGGGGAACTCTACAGCCAGGTACGCGACGCGCTGCTTCCTGAAATCGGACGTCTGGAAAAGAACGCCCAGTTGATTTCGAAGCTGGACGTGTATTCATCCTTCGCTCAGGTAGCGGTGACCAACCGCTATGTGCGGCCCAAGATGGGGGAGGATGGGGTCATTTCCATCCGTAACGGACGGCATCCCATCGTGGAACGAACGCTGCAGGACGGTTTTATACCCAACGACGTTGTGCTGGATAGGGCGGAGAATCGGCTGCTCATCATCACAGGTCCCAACATGGCTGGCAAAAGCACCTACATGCGCATGGTGGCCCTTATCGCACTCATGGCGCATATAGGCTCCTTCGTGCCTGCGGAGTCAGCCAACATCTGCCTAGTGGACCGTATCTTCACCCGCATCGGCGCCAGCGACGACCTTTCTTCCGGGCAGAGCACCTTTATGGTGGAGATGAGTGAAGTGGCTAACATCCTCAACAACGCCACCAAGAACAGCCTGCTCATTCTGGACGAGATCGGACGAGGGACCAGCACTTATGACGGTCTCTCCATCGCATGGGCAGTGCTGGAATTCATTGCGGATGAACAAACCTGCGGAGCCAAGGCGCTCTTTGCCACCCACTATCACGAACTTTCTGAGCTGGAAGGACGGCTTTCCGGTGTAAAAAACTATCGTATCTCTGTTAAAGAAATCGGAGAAGACATCCTGTTTTTGCGCAAGATCGTTCGCGGCAGCGCGGATAAGAGTTTCGGCGTGCAAGTGGCGCGGCTTGCTGGTATTCCCGATGCGGTGATCACACGGGCAGGGCAGATCCTGAAAGGTCTGGAAAACTCGGACATGGCGATTATGCATGATGACGCTCGCATAAAAACGGTGGATAACGATGATATAACCGTGGATAAATCGGGAATAAATGTGGATAACCCTGTGGATAAGGCCATTTTGGCGGATATGAAAGCGCTTGACCTGGAAAACCTTACTCCCATGATGGCGCTGCAGAAGCTGTATTCCTACCATGACGCGCTGAAGGAGGATTGATCCCATGCTCATTAAGGTTTTGCCGCCTGCTTTAGCCAATCAGATCGCCGCAGGCGAAGTCGTTGAACGCCCCGCCTCGGTAGTGAAAGAGCTGGTAGAGAATGCTCTGGACGCCGCAGCTACTGCTATCACCGTGGAGATCACGGACGGCGGCTTGAGCTCCATCCGCGTAACGGACAACGGCAGCGGCATCCAGCCGGAGGATTGCCCCGCGGCTTTTCTGCGTCATGCCACCAGCAAGATCAGCACTCAGGAGGACCTTGCCGCGATCGGAACCCTGGGGTTCAGAGGAGAGGCTCTGGCTTCCATCGGCGCCGTATCCCTGGTGACCTTGACTTCCAGAGTTTCCGGCGGAGAGTGGGGTACAAGGATCGTCTTTGATAATGGCAGACTTATTTCGAACGAGGCATGCTCCTGTGTGTTCGGCACCACGATCCAGGTCGATAATCTGTTTGCCAAGGTGCCTGCGCGTCTTAAGTTTATACGCTCTGTCCGGTCTGAGGCCGGATATATCGGCGATTTTATGGCAAGAGCTATCCTTGGCCGTCCGGATATCGCCTTTCGCTTTCTAAGCAACGGGAAATGCGTATACGAGACCTACGGGGACGGAAAGCTGAAAAACGCCATATTCTGCATCTACGGTTCACAGATCACGGATCGCTTGCTGCCGGTGCTGCTGGATAACGGATATGTACGGATCGAAGGATATGTTGGGAATCAGGAGATTTCCAGGCCCAACCGATCTATGGAAACCCTGTTTGTCAACGGGCGATATATCCGTTCTGCAGGTATTTTTTCTGCCATACAAAAGGCGTATGACACCCGTATGATGGCGGGTCGATATCCATTTGCGCTCCTCAATATCACCATTGCTAAAGAAGAGGTGGACGTGAATGTACATCCCGCCAAGACGGAGGTACGTTTTGTAGATCAGCCTAGGGTCGAATATGCCGTAACGGCGGCTTGTGCCCAGGCTCTGCGACAGCCGGTAATCCCTCAGGTCCGTCTGCCTGAACAAAAGAATTCTCCTTTTGCTGAAAACAAGATAAGCGAAGCTGAACCGGTCGTAAAAAAGACCGAACCTAAATCGCAGATTTCCGGGATTTCTTATCAACAGATAGAGAAAAGACCGGCCTCCACGAGCTACGTGGAAGAGTACAAAAAGCAGGTAGTCGTCCCGCCCCGTTCTGTGCTGAAGGAAAGCAGCGTGGGATATACATACAACACGTTCAGTAAAAAGCCGGCCACAGAAGAAAAACAGGAATCACCTCGCGTTGAAGTGTTCGCCGTTGCCGGCAGCAGAAAGGAAACACTTGTTCCGGAACCGAAGAAAGCGGAGCAGGATGCCCTTCCTTTGGATTTTGCCGTGAATATCATCGGCTGCGTTTTCAATACCTATTGGATCGTGGAGCACGAGGAAGATCTATATATCATCGACCAGCATGCGGCTCACGAGCGAAAACTGTACGAAGAGTTCAACAGCCGGGAAGTGGCCGCTGCCACCCAGGAGCTTCTGATCCCGCAGCTTTTGAGGCTGCAGCCCAGGGAATTTGAAATGGTCGAGGAATGGAAGGAAGAGCTGGAGGAGCTGGGATATCACTTTGAACGAGCGGGTGCGCTGAACCTTAATCTGACGGCCGTTCCCGTGCTCAACGGGACCGTATTCGACGGGGAATCCCTGCATATGGCCATAAACGCCATCGGAGAGGCGGGGAAAGACGCAAAGAAAGCCTTGGTACGTGAGAAGCTGATCTATGCCTCCTGCAAGCATGCGGTCAAAGGCGGTGAACCTCTGCATAAGGAGGAGATCGTCAGTCTTTTGAAGACCTATGTGGAGCGTGGGATACCTTTGACCTGTCCCCATGGACGTCCGGTCGTGGCGCGGCTTTCCAAGCGGGAAATGGAAAAGATGTTCAAGCGGATCGTATGAAACCGTTGCTGCTGATTTGCGGCCCGACGGCCTGCCATAAGAGTGAGACGGCGCTGCGCATCGCGGAAAGATGGGGCGGAGAGATCCTGTCCATCGACTCCGTCGCCGTCTATCGGGGGATGGACATCGGCTCTGCGAAGCCGGATGCCCAAGAACGCCAGCAAGTGCCCCATCATCTTATCGATATCGTTGACCCCGAAGACGCAGCTTTTTCCGTTGCCGTCTTCCAGCAGGCAGCAGATAGGGTGCTTGCGGAGCTTGCCCGTCGAAACGTCCAGCCTATCCTGGTAGGCGGCAGCGGGTTATACTGCGACGCCGTTCTGGAGGATATGGGATATGCGCTGCCCGCAGACAAGGAACTTCGGAGCAGGCTGGAACAGGCGTACGACGCGGATCCAAAAGCTTTTTTCGCAAAGATGGCCAAAGATGACGAGCTTTCCGGAGAAAAACTGCACATAAATGATAAGAAGCGTGTGGTACGCGCCCGGGAGGTATTCCTGCTCAGCGGCAAACCGTTTTCATCTTTCAATCAGGAGTATTTGACGGCTCAACGAAAGAGCAGGTATCCGGCTGTTCGTATAGGGCTTACGATGCCCCGGGAAAAGCTGTATGAATCTATAAATCTTCGGGTGGATCGAATGATGGCGCAAGGCCTTCTGGATGAGGTGAAGGGGCTGAAAGCCAGGGGATACGATAGAAAACTGCCTGCCATGCAGGCCATCGGCTACGCGCAGCTGCTGTCCTATTTAGACGGCGAAGTGACGCTCAGTGAAGCCATGAATGCCATTAAGAAGGCGACCCGCCAATTTGCCAAGCGGCAGTTGACCTGGTTTCGGCGGGACGAACGCATCCGTTGGTTCGACTGTGAATATTACGAGGAGGCGTACCGTCAGATAGAACGGTACGTGAAGGAGACGATATACGTATGAAAGATGTGCTTGAAATGATGCAAGCGGCGGAGAAACGCCTGCAGCATACTTTTGCCCAATTGGGAGAAATAGCCTTTATCAACGAAAAAAGGGTGCTGGACGCTTTTCGAGCGGAGGCGGTTTCACCCCGCCATTTTGCGCCTTCGGAAGGGTATGGATACGACGATCTAGGCCGAGATACCCTGGATCGGGTGTTTGCGCGGGCGCTGCAGACGGAGGACGCCCTGGTGCGGCCTCAGATCGCAAACGGTACCCATGCCATCTTCTTAGCTTTGAGCGGGCTGCTGGAACCTGGTGACGCCCTGTTTTCCGCCACGGGAAAGCCCTATGACACGCTGGAAACGGCTATAGGCTTAAGCGGCAGCGAATCCAACGCTCTGGCTCGATTCAACATCAAGTTCTGCATGGCCGACCTGAAAGAGATGGGGGAGAGCCCCTTCGATTTCGATGCTATCCTGGCGGGCGTTGTGGATCATCCCGAGGTCAAGATGCTCTATATTCAGCGATCCCGCGGCTATGCCTGGAGAGAGGCCATTTCCGTGGAGAAGATGGCCCCGTTGTTCCAAAAGATCAAATCGATCCGTCCGGATATCATTATAGCTGTGGATAACTGCTACGGAGAGTTTACGGAGGTGAAGGAGCCATCCGCAGTGGGCGCGGACCTGATCATGGGGTCGCTCATCAAGAACTGCGGCGGCGGCATCGCGCCGACGGGAGGCTATATCGCCGGGCGGAAGGATCTGATCGAGCGTATCAGCTACCGTCTCACCGTGCCAGGCTCCGGCCGGGAGGTGGGGTCATACGCTGCCTCCTATCGGCCCTTTTTCGAGGGACTGTTTCTGGCGCCCCATACGGTGCTGCAATGCCTGAAAACGGCGATGCTCTTTGGCGAAGTCTTTGACCAGCTGGGGTATGAGGTCATGCCTAAAGGGGAAAAGCTGCGGGCGGATATCGTTCAGTCCATCCGCTTCCACGAACCTCAGGAGCTCATCGCCTTCTGTAAAGCGATCCAGCACGCTTCTCCGGTGGACAGTGGCGTGACACCGGAGCCATGGGACATGCCTGGGTACGCCGATCCCGTGATCATGGCGGCGGGCACCTTCATCCAGGGCGCCACTACGGAACTCAGCGCAGACGGTCCTATTCGCCCGCCATACGCGGTTTATATGCAGGGCAGCCTCACCTATGAGCATGGTAAGCTGGCCCTTCTGGAAGTCGCTCAGGCAGTTTTAGAACAGAGGGAGGCGGGGAAGAGATGAAGAGATGTATCTTGGGTCTAAAGGCCGTCTGTGACGATTGCGGCGCCTGTGAAGGGGATCGCTGCGAGCTGGATCCCAACAAGCTTTGCGACAACTGTTTCAAGTGTCTGGAGATTACAGAATCCTATCGGGAGATACCCATCGGCCGCATTCTGATGGATGGGGAAGGGGGCGGTCTGTACGTTCTCGATCCGAACGAGGGGATAGAACCAGAAATGGACCTCACGGAAGATCAGGAAGATTCGACGGGAGCTCCGGACGATCTGGACTGGGGGAAATAGGATCTTCCCTTAATTTGATATACTTGATCGCCTGACGCCGCCGTTCCTCCTGGATGGCGGCGTAGTGCTTCCGGGTGGTATTTACGTCTTTATGGCCCAAAACGTCCGCAACCAGATAAATGTCGCCGCTTTCCTGATACAGCATGGTGCCGTAGGTGCTGCGCAGTTTATGAGGCGTGATCTTTTTCAGAGGAGAGGCGATGCGGGCGTATTTCTTCACCAGGTTTTCCACGGCCCGGGCGGTGATCCGTTTGCGCTGCATGGATAAAAACAAAGCGTTTTCGCTGCCGGGCATGGCTTCGATGATTTCCCGCTGTTCCAAATAGGCGAGCAAGGCGTTTCTGACCTCAGGGCCGAAGGAAAGCATCTCTTGATTGCCGCCCTTGCGGGTGACCACAAAGGCGTCCGTAGCGAAATCCACGTCGTCTATATCGATACCCACCAGCTCGCTGATACGGATACCGGTCCCCAAAAACAGCGTCAAAATGGCGGTGTCTCGAACCTTTGTAGCCTGATGATACTGTTTTTGCCGTTCGGAGAGGCCGTTTCCGACCTCGGCTATGTCCAAAAGATCGGCAACTTCGTTGGCTTCCAGCCGAACGATGGCTTTTTCGTGTATCTTGGGCGTATCTACCAGGGAGGCCGGATTGTTTTTGATCAGTTCCTGACGGTGATAATACTTAAAAAATGACCGTATTGCGGACAATTTTCGTGCTTTTGCCCGTTCGTT
>JAZRUD010000428.1:0-1828 GCA_045652385.1 Clostridia bacterium | reverse complement strand
AGCACGTCGATGCCGTCGATATACAGATCCGTCCCCGTCAAAAAGGAGCCGGGCAGGGCCGCGCCGGCCCGGTCCCAAAGATCGCTTTCCGTGAGATACCGATCCTGCAGAAAGGCTTCGCTTTCCCCATAGAGGAGGGCGATGTCCTCCATCTTCTCGCGAAGCTGGCTCCTCTCCGGCAGGGTCTGGGCCGCGTGCCGCAGGTCCTCGGGTCCGGCGCCGCTTTGCTTGCAGCGGGTGACGATGTCGTCTATCCGCTCCACGAAGCCCCGGCTTTCGGCCACCCGGCCGAAGAGCTTCAGTTCGTTTCTATGGTTCAGGGCGGCCTTCCTCAGAATCATCCGTCGCCCGGGCCCGCCGATGACGGGCAGAAGGTTCCCCTGCTCCCGCAGGACCTGCTCGCAGAGCCGGGAGAAGGACAGGACCTGGACCCCCAGCAGCCCCCCGAGACGGCTGCACAGGGCCTTCTCCGCCTCGAAGGTGTACTGATCCGCCACGATCAGCGTGGCCCGCTCCCCCTTTTGAGCGTGCTGAACCAGCCGATCGTAGAGGCGGGAGGTCTTCCCGCTGCTGGCTCGGCCTATCCAGATGGTGAGAGGCGCGCCCATCAGAACCGGGCGGTGTGCACGGTCGTGTACACCATCCTGCCTTTCTCGTTGGCGCTCTCGTATAGCACGATGGAATTGACCCGGAAGCTGGCGTTCTCCGGGGGGACCAGATGGGAGATGTCTCCGTGCTCCACGGCCCGGCCCAATGTCACGTGGGGGACGAGGCGCCCCTTGCCCTTGCAGAAGCCCCGCTCCCACAGATTCATCTCCAGCATCTCGTGGATGCGGTAAAACTCGTCCAGATCGCCCTCAACCTTGAGATAGCTGGTCCGGGCGCCGCCGTGGTCGAACCAGCCGTAGCTCCCCAGCTTCAGCGTGAAGGGCCGGGCGTCCGCCACCGCCTGGTCCATGGCGAAGGCGATATCGGCGAGGTCGTTGCTCTCCCCGATGAATCGCAGCGTGATATGGTGGTTCCCCTGGGGCACGAACCGGCCCCCGGAGGAGACCTCCCGGAGCGATTGCTCGAAGGCGAACACCTTCTTCTGCACGTCCCTGGGCAGCGGCACGGCGATAAACAGTCTCATATCCCTGTTCCCCCATTGTATTCTCGCTGTCATTTTACTTGATTTTGGCTGGGTTGTACAGGATTTTTGCAAGAGGTACAATAAACAGGGAACTTTTCAGGACTTTTCTGCGTCTATAAAGCAGAACGATCGTTCAGAAACGAACAAAGAGAGGACAGAACATGATCTCAAGAGATGCCTTTGCCCAGGAGGTGCGGGCCCTGACCGACACGGCCTTCGCGGTGTCGTACCTGATCCTGGGGAACAGCGCCGACTGCGAGGACGCCATGAGTTCAGCCATCCTCCGGGCTTTCGAGGGCCGGGGACAGCTGAAGAAGCGGGAGAGCTTCCGGGCCTGGTTTTTGCAGATCCTGCGGCACGAAGCCTATACCCTGCTTCGGAAGCGCCGACGGCTGACGCCCGTGGAGGAATTGCCCGAGGCCGCGGCCCCGGACCGGGACGACGCCGGACGGCTGGATCTGCAGGAAGCGCTGGCGGAGCTTACCGAAGCCCAGCGAACGGCCCTGCTCCTGCAGCAGGAGGGCTACGATCTTAGCGAGATCGGCCAAATCCTGAGCGTGCCCGTGGGGACGGTGAAATCCCGCATATCCCGGGCCAAACAGACATTGAGGACCCTATTGGAGGTAAACTGATATGGAAAACAAGCAATACAACGTGCGGGACGCCCTTCCCGACACCCCCGACGCCTTCTACGAC
>JAZRUD010000427.1:0-2205 GCA_045652385.1 Clostridia bacterium | reverse complement strand
CGTCACGGGGGCAGATCTGAGCCTATGTCTGCCGCCTTTCGTGACGGAAGGGCTTCGGGAGGCGTTTTTGACTTTCGCCCGCCAGATCAGGGGGTTCGACATGCCCGACGCGGTCCTCACCGCCGTGGAGTCCAGGACCTCCGCCCCGGTGCGCATATTGCGGGACGAGAGCATGCAGTCCCTGACCCATCGGGGGGTCTATCCCGTGGGGGAGGGGGCGGGCTACGCCGGAGGGATCGTGTCCTCCGCTGTGGACGGGCTCAGGGCGGCGGAAGCCATCATTTCCCAATTTCGGCCCTGAAACGGCCGGAAAGGGGCCGAGATTCGTCTAAAATTCAAAATAATCGTCAACATTTTTCCGCTGGTATTCCCTTTTGGATGTACGTATGGTATATACAGAACTATGAAAAAGAAACTGTGCATTTTCATCGCCCTGGTCATGCTGGCGGGGCTCCTGTCGTTCCCACCGCCCTCCCGGGCGGAGGAAAGCCCCGTGCGGGTGCTTCTCTCCACGGAGGGCCGGGATACTTTGACCCTGGGCCTGGACGGCGCCTATACCCTGAACGGCACGGAAATCGCCGGCGGCACCCTGACCGTGGCTGTGTCCGGCACGGAGGTGGTGGTGAGCCACTCTGAGCTGGGGCAGCTGTTCACCGGCGAGCAGGCCACGCTGATCTCAAAGGAGCGGGGGAACCTGTTCACGTTGGCCACCTCCGGCGAGAAGGAGCGCACCTATCGGGGCAGCGTCACCTTCGCTGTTGCCGACGGCGCGGTCCGGGCGGTGAACACCGTGGACATGGAGGATTATATGCTGGGCGTAGCCGTGCCCGAGGTGGGCCGGGACGCGCCGGAGGAGCTGCTGAAGGCGGCCATGATCGCGGCCAAAGGGTACGCTCTGGCGGAGATCGGCGTCAACGGGGGCAAGGCTTACGACGTGGATGACACCTCCTCCGATCAGGTCTACAACGGCTTCTACCCCACGGCGGACAAGGCCATCGCCTGCGCCGCCCAGGTATCCGATCTTACGCTGACGTACAACGGCAAGGCCATCAAAGCCCACTACGGTTCCAGCAACGGCGGCGTCATGCTGACGCCCAAGGCCCGCTGGGGCGGCAGCCAGGAATATTCCAACGCCTACGAATGCAAGTTCGACCCCTTCGACATCACCCGGTCCGGCGCCGCCAATTTGATGGTCCCGGTGACGGGGGAGACCCCCGAGACCCTGCCGGAGAAGCTGTACCAGTACCTTTTGGAGAAGGCGGGGGCGGAAACCATCCTGGAGATCACCGATGTGACCGGATATGCCAACGGCGACCATCCCCAGGGCTACGCGCCACAGGACGGATTCAAGATCACCATGAAAACGGCTTCGAACGGGGCCGAGACCACCAGGACGGTGGACGTGTCTTTCGATGACCTGTCCGCGAAGAACGTAATCCTCACCGACAACAGCATCCGCTTCGCCGCCCAGGTGGAGGAAGGGCTGTGGCTCCTGTGCTGGGGCCAGAGCAACGGCCCCCGGGTGGGCATGTCCCAGAAGGGCGCTCAGCGCATGGCAGAGCTGGGCTACAGCTATGTGGACATCCTGAAGTTCTATTATCCCAACGCAGAGCTGAAGAAGAGCGACGGCACCATCGTCGAGACCCATAAAGACCTGTCCACCGAGGCGGTGATGACCGGCCTTCGGAGCGAGAAAAACCAAAGCATCACCAAGCTGGGCTACGTCAACGGGTACGGTGCTCAGATCATGAGCAAGGAGTCCGCCAATTCGGACGTGTGCGCCCGGCCCACGGTGCTGAGCCGGTTCGGCATCTATAAGAGCAGCGGCGACTGGTATTTCGGTATCGACATGGAGACCGGCGTCCAGGGCTGGATCGCCAAAAAGATGATCACCATCGGCGATCCTCCGGATCATACGCCGGAGCCCACGGCCACCCCCACGCCCGCACCGACGGGCACGCCCGCGCCGACGGACACGCCGGAGCCCGCGCCCACGGATACACCGGAACCCACCGAGACCGCCGGCCCCACGGAAGGGCCTACGGCTTCGCCGGAGGGCACGGCTGAGCCTGCGGACACCGCTGCCCCCACGGGCACGCCGGAGGCCACCGAGACCCCCGCACCTACGGATACGCCCACGCCCACGGACACGCCGGAGCCCCCCGAGACGCCCGCGCCCACGGATACGCCGGAGCCCTCGCCCAC